>JAHFGV010000013.1:0-39618 GCA_023247255.1 Candidatus Omnitrophota bacterium
GCGTATTCTAACGCGGAAGCCGTCAACCCCTCTAGCTGTTGCACTTACTTATTGAACTTGGGAATCGAAAATTCAAAGGCAAGTTCATGATTCCTTGGCAGGGGAGAAGTTATCAGTGCCGCAGACTCATTCCGTGGGGCTCCACGATACTTGACGGATCAGCCCATTTCTTGGGAGTTCATCGCCCATCATCAGTGTCGGGCGTCAATGAATCCGCAACAAGCGCTCAGGGGTGCGCGGGTGACATTCCTAGGAATCGTGCGTGCCGACTGGTGGGGCGACCGGAAGGTGGGCGCTTTGTGCTATGAGGCGTACCCCGAGATGGCCGAGTATCAAATGGATCGGCTCGTTGAAAAAGCCAAGATCCGCTGGCTACTGGCTGAGGTCTTCATTCAGCATCGTCTGGGTAGAGTCGACGTCGGAGAGGTCAGTATGGTCGTGACGGTAGTCACGCAACACCGCGCCGAGGCCTACGCAGCATCCGAGTTTCTCGTCGAGGGAATCAAACGGGACGTGCCGATCTGGAAACGGAACGAGTACGACGATGAAACTTCCCAGTGGGTGTAACATGTTCCAAGAGAATCAGTGGAGAAGTAATAGTAATGAGGATTGTGGTAATGAGGATTGTGTCATGTTTCATGAATCATGTGTCATGAAAAAAGCAGAAAATAAACAGGCATCTCAAGCACGGCCAAAGTACGCCTTTTGCTTTCCATGACTCATGACACATAAAACATGAAACAGTCTTTCATGACACCTGACACATGACTCATGAAACAGACGTGAGCGCTGCCACTAACCTCGATGCATTTTGCAAAACATCAGAGGTAACACGGTCAGGACAAGTATGCTCACTTATGAGCAAGCGTTAGCACGCATCTTAAGAGAAGTTTCCCCGGCGGCTCCTGTAAAGGTCAAGCTTGAGGAAGCATTGGGCCTTGTACTGGCCCATCCGATCACCGCACGCTTTGACTTGCCGCTTTTCAATAACAGCGCGGTCGATGGATATGCGATCCGCTCGCAAGACGTTTCCCCATCTGCTGCGGAAGATCCCCCTTCTCATGTGTCGTTGCGTGTGATTGGCAAAGCGGAAGCCGGACGGCCATTTTGCTCTTCTGTGCGAAAGGATGAAGCGATACGCATCCTGACCGGAGCCCAAGTTCCACAGGGGGCCAATGCTGTCGTCATGCAGGAGCACGTGATTAGACGCAACGGGCAACTCATCATCCAACGCTTGCCAAAAGCCGGCCAGAACATCCGCCGACGGAGCGAGGATCTGTGCAAGGGAGCCCGCATACTTAAAACCGAAACGCTGATTCGGCCTCAGGAAATCGGGCTGCTCGCAGCCTTAGGCAGTAGCCAGATTCCTGTATATCCCCGACCGACGGTAGCGATTCTGACCACGGGCGATGAACTGAAACCCCCCGGGAGTCATCTAAAGGCTGGAGAAATTTATGAGAGTAACGGTGCGTTGCTTCATGCCTTGCTTCGTGAGGCTGGAGCCTCTTCGGCGCATCTGGGCATTGTTCGGGATGTGATCACGCCTTTGATTCGCAAGATTCGTCGCGGTCTGGGTTACGACATCCTGCTCATCTGTGGTGGAGCCTCGGTGGGTGAAAAAGACCTCCTGCGCAAGGCAACCCAGGCCTGCGGGATCAGAGAAATTTTCTGGAGGGTCAACATCAAACCGGGGATGCCGCTGTTTTTCGGAAAACATCGCGACACCTTTGTCTTTGGGCTTCCCGGCAATCCGATTTCCGTCTATGTGTGCTTTGAAGAGTTCGTGAAGCCGGCGATCGCCAGGCTCTCGGGCAGGTCTTGGAGCGATCCTTACCAGACTTGCGCCTTGTTGGCTAAAGACCTGAAGCTCTCTCCAACGAGGCGAACGCACTTTGTCCGGCTTAGCCGTTTGGCGAATAACGGTCGGATGTGTGTGGAAGCTCTCGACGCTCAGGGCTCGCACCAGCTCCGGAGCCTCAGCGAGGCCGATGCTTGGACCCGGTTGGTTTCCGACGAAGGACCTTGGAGAGCCGGAACGTTGATCAGGGTGAGACCGGTGAGAGGGAAATGCGAAGTGGCCTAACAGGGTTTATTCTCGCCGGCGGCAAGTCCCGTCGAATGGGACGCGAGAAAGCTTTCTTGAAGATCGGCTCCCGCACCCTCATTGAAAGGGTGATCGAGAACCTGAGACCCTGCGTCGAGCACGTGAGTGCGATTGGTCATCCGGGCAATCGACGACAGCTTTGCGATCTGCCGCTGGATAATGTTCTTGTGGACTACCGCTGTGGGCAAGGACCTCTGATGGGAATCTACACAGCACTCATGCACACAGAGACTGCATGGAACCTATTTGTCTGCTGCGACATGCCCTGGGTCGAGGCTAAACTCATTGAACGTCTCCTGGCTCATTGCACAGCAGATGTCTCGGTGATAGCCAGTATCCTTGCCGATGAAAAGGTTCAACCCTTTCCCATGCTCTGCCATGTCAAGGCCTCTCGATCCGTCGGGACATTACTGGATCGTGGGGAGCGATCCGTCTATAGCCTGCTGCGCGAGTCCGATGCACGTTTGGTGCGTGTCGAAGACCCGGATATAGGACGCGCGTTCACCAACGTCAACACGCAAGAAGACTATGCCAAACTCTACTGCGCTGCCGTTCTCTCACGTTGATCGAGAAGGAAACGCCAGGATGGTCGATGTGAGTCCCAAAACGCCGACACTTCGACACGCCATCGTTCAAAGTGTCCTCCGGTTATCGCCCGAGGCGTTTGAGGCGATTCGGCGGCAGGCACTGAGAAAAGGCGATCCGTTCACCGTCGCCAAAATCGCAGGCATCCAGGCGGCGAAGCGCACTTCCGAATGGATTCCCCTTTGCCATCCGCTACCCGTCGAATTTCTAGATATCCGATTTGAGCAGGATGCAGCGACCCGTTCGATCCGTATCGTGACCGAGGCCACGACGACCGCTAAGACAGGAATCGAGATGGAAGCCTTCGTTGCTTGCGCGGCGGCGGCCTTGACACTCTACGACATGGTTAAAGCGGTCGATCCCTCGGCGACGATCACTGATTTGCAGCTCATCCGTAAAACCGGTGGCAAACAACCCTTTGAAAGAGATGTTTCTGTCTTTTATCGTTGATACTTTCACTAGCAGCCTGCGAGTCACTGGTCACTGAAATGCGCGCAGCTGTCGTGACGATCAGCGATCGTTCTTTTCGGGGAGAGCGGCCCGACGTCAGTGGCCCGGTGCTTAAGGGGCTATTGGAAACATCTGGCATCACGCTCATCGAGGCTGTGATCATTCCGGATGAGGCATCTCTGATTAAGCGGACGCTCGTCCGCCTCTGTGACGAGGAGAACTGTGAGCTGATCATCACGACCGGAGGCACAGGGCTTTCTCCCCGCGACGTGACGCCGCAGGCCACCCGGGAAATTATCGACAGAGAGCTCACTGGGATGGAGCAGGCGATCCTGCAGGAAAGCCTGAAGCAGACACCCTATGCCATGCTCTCGCGAGGGATCGTCGGGGTGCGCAATCAGACACTCATCATCAACATGCCCGGCTCTCCTAAAGCGGTCCGTGAATGTTTCGCAATCGTTCAGCCCGTCTTGGATCATGCAGTCAAACTGCTACGGGATGAAAACCCCTATGCGATGCACGGTGAAAATTGTCACAAAAGAAAGAACTAGGCGTGTCCTACTCATGCTATTGATTTTTTTGGTGTTTCTAGTGGCGATGCTCTACGCCTCAGTAGGCCACGGCGGAGCCTCTGGGTATCTGGCCGTGATGTCGCTGATAGGGGGTTACTCCCCAGCACTGATGAGCACCAGTGCCTTGATCTTGAACCTGCTCGTGGCCGGCACAGCATGGCTGACGTTTTGGCGCATGGGGCATGGCTCATGGTCAGAGCTGTGGCCGTTCGTGGTCTCGTCCATACCGGCGGCTTTCATCGGTGGGTGGCTGGCGGTTTCCGTACAGACGTACCGATTGCTCCTGGCCGGCTGCCTACTCGTGGCAGCGATGCGCCTATCCCTACCGTCCCTACGGGAAGAGATTCATTGTCAGGCACCCCCACTCTCCGTTGCCCTACCTGTGGGTGGCGTTCTCGGAGTGGTTTCAGGGATCGTCGGGGTGGGAGGAGGAATCTTCCTCAGCCCGCTTATGGTACTCCTGCGATGGGCGGATATGAAACGAACCGCAGCGATCTCTGCTGCTTTTATCGTAGTGAACTCGCTTGCCGGATTGGCCGGACGGCTGATCGCGGGACGGCTCTTAATCGACTCAATGGCTCTGATCCTCATCGCGGCTTTGATGGGTGGTGTCGTTGGCTCGCGATTGGGAGCCAAGCATTTTTCGGGATTGTGGTTGC
This sequence comes from Candidatus Omnitrophota bacterium, assembly GCA_023247255.1. Lineage (GTDB taxonomy): Bacteria > Omnitrophota > Gorgyraeia > Aquiviventales > Aquiviventaceae > JAHFGV01. The sequence continues at coordinate 4,371 of JAHFGV010000013.1, forward strand.
GTCGTCTGCTCGCGGTGGTTTTGGTTGTGGCAGCTGGGAAATTGGTCTTCTCTCATGCTTGAGATAATCGCCATCGTCCGTCGGAATAAAGCCCTAGCCACACAACAGGAATTGGCTCGGATTGGAGCTCCTGGGTACAGCCGGTTGAGTGTGCTAGGACGCGGGCGGCAGCGCGGGCTACGTACTGAGACCAGTAGTGAAGGATTGCAGTTTCTTCCAAAAGTCCTCTTTGATCTCATCGTTGATGAGGCAGAGGCTCAAGAGGTAATCGAAGCGATCATTCGAACGAATCAGACCGGTGAGTTCGGCGATGGGAAGATCTTCGTCAGTGAAGGACTTGAGTCCTATCGCATCTCTACAGGAGAGCAAGTAGCCGCATCGAATCCTGTGATAACTGGGCTTTTGCAAAAACAGCCAACACGTTGACCGAATGTTGTGTCCTGTCCCAAGAGAAGTAATGAGGATTGTGTCATGTTTCATGAGTCATGTGTCATGAAAAAAGCAGAAAATAAACAGGCATCTCAAGCACGGCCAAAGTACGCCTTTTGCTTTCCATGACTCATGAAATAGACGTGAGCACTACCACTAACCTCGATGCATTTTGCAAAACCTTAGTGATAAGTAACCGGTGACACGTGTTACGTGTCACGATAAGTGAGTGTCTAGCGATGAAGTTGATCAAAGCCATCATCCGTCCGGAGAAGGAGACCGATGTCATCCGGGCCTTAGAGCAAGCCGGCCTCTCGGCGCTGACGAAATGGGATGTGCTGGGCCGAGGGAGGCAACGCGGCATTCAGGTAGGTGCAGCGGTCTATGGAGAACTTTCCAAGCTCTGCCTGATGCTCATCGTGCAGGAGGCTGATGCTCCGAAAGCGATTGAGACGATCCTCGCAAGTGCCAAGACAGGGCATCCGGGGGATGGTCGTATCTTTGTGAGCGAGGTCAAGCAGGCCTACACGATTCGGACAGGAAAGTCAGATACGTAATCCCCCATTTCTTTTCGTTCGCAAAGACAGGTGGGGGATAACGGCCGACACAGGAGGTGTGCCATGCGACTCAAGGGTTTTGCCAAAAGTGGACATCCACCGACGCTACTCTCGGCTTTTTTGTACTTCGACATCAGCTTCATGGTCTGGGTGCTCATCGGCGTGCTCGGCGTGCATATCGCGAACACCTTTGGGCTCACCGCAAGCCAAAAGGGTCTGCTGGTCGCGATTCCAATTCTGGGCGGTTCACTTGTGAGGATTCCGCTGGGGATTCTCGTCGATCGGATCGGCCCGAAACGGACCGGGATTCTGGGCCAATTGCTGGTGATGATTCCCCTCGTCTGGGCTTGGCTCTTCGGGCGTAGCTTCTCAGAGTTCCTGACACTTGGCTTGCTCTTGGGGATCGCTGGGGGCAGCTTTGCGGTTGCGCTCCCACTCGCCAGCCGTTGGTATCCTCCGCAACATCAAGGCCTAGTCATGGGTATTGCCGGCGCTGGCAACAGTGGTACAGTCCTTGCTGCGCTCTTGGCACCGCGCTTGGCTGAAAGCGTCGGGTGGCACAACGTATTCGGGTTAGCCCTGATTCCGGTGATGGTGACCCTTGCGTTCTACGCGATAGCCGCCAAGGACAGCCCCTCCCAGCCCGCCCCAAAACCCCTACGAAGTTACCTCGGTCTGTGTCGGGAGCGCGACACGCTCTGGTTCTGCCTGTTCTACAGTTTTACCTTCGGCGGATTCGTGGGTCTGGCGAGTTTCCTGACTATCTTCTTCCATGACCAGTACGGTTTGGCGAAGGTGATGGCAGGAAACTTCACGGCCCTGTGCGTGTTCTCCGGAAGTTTCCTGCGTCCGGTCGGCGGATATCTCGCCGATCGCTTCGGGGGCGCGCGAATGTTGACAGCTTTATTCGCCGGCGCCTCGGTCGGTCTTATCGCAGTGGGGACACTGCCTCCCTTGTGGCTAGTCACCCCGTTGCTGTTCCTCGTCATGGCGATCCTCGGTATGGGCAATGGGTCCGTGTTTCAGTTGGTGCCCCAGCGCTTCCGCGAAGAAATCGGTGTGGCCACAGGTGTGGTGGGAGCTGCCGGAGGGTTGGGGGGATTTCTACTGCCCTCGTTTTTGGGATTGTTGAAAGACCTGGGCGGATCCTACGGGGTGGGATTTTTCTGCTTCGGTCTGGCCGGGTTGGTATGCCTGGCGCTGCTGCGACTGGTGCGACGAGGCTGGCAGGATTCTTGGCTGAGTCAGACCCTTGACGCGATAGGGATGCAATCCCAGCTTGGGTTGTCAACTCGCCCAGGCTATAGTTACGAGCGGACTGGGGAAACCCGCAAGAATATCTATTGATGCTCGCGGAATTTCATGACAGGCTTCATCGTCGAGAAACGCTGTCATGCTGATTTGCGAGACTCAATAAAATGGATCTCGCGAAGCGTCCATCACAGGACTTCGGCGGACGTTCACCAACGCCTTGTGGCGGGTGGCATTTATGGCATGAGACTACGATATGGGTGTGTGGGAGTTGTTGGGGTTTGGCTGGTACTGGCGACGTCTGCGGCAGCCGCTGAGGGTGGTTCTCGAAATCTGTTGATGGTGATGGATCACGGGCTTGATCAGTTAGGCAAGCCACAGTCGTTTGTCAGTGGGCATCTGAGCGTCAAAACGGGTGGGGAGTTTCGCTACCGACTGGAACTGCGCGATGACTTTAATTTCAATGACGATGCGTTTGAGGATGACGCCGTCCGTTTGCTTCGCACGCGGTTGCAGATGGACGTTAACGCAGGAAAAACCCTCCGCGCGTTCATCCAAGGTCAGGATGCAGAGAGCTTCGCCGGCAGCAGCCTCAACCGCACCAACGGATTTATCGACCGCTTAGATTTACGTCAGCTCTTCGTGGAGCTGACGAGCCCCATGGAGGAGCGAGCTATCCAGTTGAAGGTTGGGCGACAGGAACTTGCCTATGGCGATCAACGCTTCGTAGGGGCATTCGATTGGTCCAACGTCGCTCGCGTCTTCGATGCCGTCAAGGCGAGTTGGACGCCGAGCGACTGGGCGTAGATAGACGCCTGGTTCAGCCAAGTGGTGCTCATCGACCGCGTCCGGCCGGACTCGGCCGACCATGCCGATGACTTCTACGGACTCTATGCGTCGATCAAGCCCCTCAAAGATCATGCACTGGATACTTTTCTCTTCATCCGACATGATCGGGACAATGAATTGCGCGGAGAGATTACCAGTCACCGAGGTCAGCTCAAGGAGTACACCCTCGGCTCCCGGTTCAGGGGCAAGCGCGGGGCGTGGGATTATGGGCTGGAGGGTGCGTTTCAATTTGGCTCTCGCGCCCACGAAGACATCGAAGCCTGGGCCTGGCACAACGAGCTGGGCTACACCCTAGCGGACATTCCGTGGAGTCCGCGCCTGGGCATGGAATACAACCACGGCTCAGGTGATGACGACTCCAGCGATGGTGAAGTCAGCAACTTCGACAACCTGTTTCCGACGAACCATATGCACTACGGCACTATCGATTTCGCCAGCCTACGCAACCTGGATCACGTTGAGGTTAACCTTACGACGAAACCGGCCAAGAGACTAACTCTCTTGGCGAAGTACCATTGGTTTTTCCGCGATACAAACAAGAGCGCTTGGTTCAATGCCGGCCAAGGTGTGATCCGCGCTTCAGGAGTGAATGCGAGTAAGACTCTCGGCCAGGAACTGGACCTGTTAGCCAAATGGCAGATCAGCCGCCATGTGGAGAGCGGGATCGGCTACTCCCATTTTCATGCGGGGGCCTTCGTCAAGGACACAGGTGTCAGCGACGACGCGAACTTCTTCTATTGGCAAACCACCGTCAAGTTCTGACTCGACTGATCATGAGAGCTTCTGAGGTGTCTGTGACGAGAGACAAGCAAGATCGCGAGAGCAGTTGCTGTTTGAGCTTGTCGCTTGTTACGTGTCGCTTGTGATTGGGATCTATAAATGACCGAACGCATTGTCATGCAGGTCGTCCAGGAAACCGGCGAGATCGTCGAGACGCCGCTCACCGAAGAAGACCTCAAACTTACCTGGAATAAATCCGTCTGTCCCTACTGCGGCGTCGGCTGCGGGGTGTTGGTCGGCAGCAGGGACGGGCGTGTGCTCAAGGTTCGTGGGGATTCGAACCATCCGGCGAATTTTGGACTTTTGTGTGGCAAGGGCGCAACGCTTCCCCAGATGGTGCATACCCCGGACCGACTCCGCTACCCCCTGATGCGCTCAAGCCGCGAGGCTGAATTCCAGCGGACGTCGTGGGAGACGGCGCTCGATCGAATCGCGAGTCAGTGGCGCCGGATCATTCAGGATCATGGACCGGATGCGGTAGCATTCTACGTCTCAGGCCAACTGCTGACTGAGGATTATTACGTCGTCAATAAGCTGGCCAAGGGGTTTCTGGGGACGAACAACGTCGACTCCAACTCCCGCTTGTGCATGGCCTCCGCCGTATCGGGTTACGTTACATCGCTGGGAGCCGACGCACCGCCTGGCTGCTATGCAGACATCGAGCTGGCTGACTGCTTCTTGTTGATTGGAACCAACACCGCAGCCTGCCATCCGGTGACCTTTGAGCGGATCCGTCGACGCAAACTCCGCGCGCCCACTCGAGTCAAGGTCATCGTCGTCGATCCGCGCAAGACGCGCACCGCAGACATCGCCGATTCGTATCTTGCGATCCGTCCAGGCACCGACGTAGCACTCTTGAATGCGATGCTGCACGTGCTGATGCGCGAGGAATTGCTCGATGAGCCGTTCATCCAGAGACACACAACAGGATGCAAGCCCCTTCAGGCCATACTCGATCGCTACACGCCAGAGTACGCATCCAATCTGTGTGGGATCCCGGCGGATGAGATCCAGAAAGCCGCCCGCCTGTTCGGATGCGCCAAAGCCGCGATGAGTTTTTGGAGCATGGGGCTCAATCAATCGACGCATGGCACAGCAAAGAATAACTGCGTCATCAACCTGCATCTAGCGACGGGACAGATCGGTCGAGCCGGTGCAGGACCCTTCTCGCTCACGGGTCAGCCCAATGCGATGGGAGGACGCGAGACCGGAGGGCTCGCCCATCTGTTGCCAGGACATCGCTTCGTCGCAGAAGAGCAAGACCGACGAGAAGTGGAAGCCCTGTGGGGTTTGCCGCCAGGACGTATAGCGCCGCAGCCTGGATTGAGTGCGGTTGAGCTCTTCAAGGCGCTCGCTGAGGGACGCGTCAAGAGCGTGTGGGTGCTGTGCACCAACCCCATGGTCTCCATGCCAAACCTCAGCCTCGCCGAAGAGGCTCTGGAGAAAGCAGAACTGGTCATCGTCAACGACATCTATCATCCGACGGAAACGACTCAGCTGGCCGATGTCATTCTGCCTGCGGCCCAATGGTCGGAGCGGGACGGGACGCTGACGAATTCGGAGCGCTGCATCTCTTATATGGAGCAGGCGATCGTCCCGCCGGAAGAAGCCCTGCCGGATTGGAAAATCATCTGCCGGTTTGCTCAGGTTTTTGGAGTGGGCCAAGCGTTTCCCTTCCAATCGACTGAGGAAATCTATGAAGAGTACAAGTTACTCACGCGGGGACGAGATTTGGACATCAGCGGAGTCACCTACGAGCGACTCAAGCGCGGCAGCCTTCAATGGCCCTGCCCGAGTCCCTCGCATCGCTCGACGATGCGGCGCTACACAGACGGCAGGTTTGCCCATCCCGATGGCAAGGCTCGATTCCTCGCTCACGAATATGAATCGCCAGCCGAGCTTCCGGATGAGCAGTTTCCTTTTATCCTGACCACAGGCCGGGTCCGAGACCAGTGGCACACGATGACGCGGACCGGAAAGATCCCTGTGCTCATGAAGAAAGAGCCCGAGCCGTTTGTCGAGTTGCATCCCGACGACGCTACTCGCTTGGGTATCGATGAGGGGAACCGGGTAAGGGTACTTTCCCGTAGAGGCCAAGCCCAGGCTAAGTCACGGATCACCCAGGCGATCAAACCGGGGACCTGTTTCATGCCCTTTCACTGGGGAAGCCTCTGGGGAGCGGCGGTGGTCAATCACACGACCATCGAGGCGTTCGATCCCTTATCCAAGCAGCCGGAACTGAAGTTCTGCGCGGTACGCCTCGAAAAGGTGGGAGGTGATCGGTGAAAGGTGCGAGGGCAGCCAACCCACTTCTCTTTTTGTCTCTCCTGTCACCTCGCACCTCGCACCTCTCACCTGACACCTATCACCCAGATGATTGATCAGTTTGGACGTCGCATCACGTACCTGCGCATCTCTGTCATCGACAAGTGCAACCTTCGCTGCTTTTACTGCATGCCCAAGGGCTATGTTAATCAAAGCCGCATCAGCGAGCTGTTGACGAACGACGAATGGGTGGAGCTGGGTGTGATCTTTGCTTCGCTTGGCATCACGAAGATCCGCTTAAGCGGAGGAGAGCCGCTGCTTCGTCCAGGCCTTGTAGAGATGATTCAACGACTCTCCCGCATCCCTGGTATCCAGCAGCTTGCCCTATCGACGAATGGAGTGTTGCTCAAACGCTACGCTTGCGCCCTCAAGCAAGCCGGCTTGCAGCGCGTCAATGTCAGCCTGGATACGCTCTTGCGAGAGAAGTTTGCCGCAATCACCGGTAGGGATCAGTGGCAAGCGGTCATTGAGGGAATCGCTGAGGCAAAGGCTGCAGGTTTAACGCCGGTTAAGCTCAACACGGTGCTCATGAAGGGTGTTAACGATGATGAGATCTTAGCCCTCGTTGGCTTTGCCATCGAGCAGGAGCTTGAGCTGCGCTTCATCGAGTGGATGCCTACGAATCCTTTTGTCGACATCGAGCGCGAAGGCAAATTTTTCAGCAACGAAATCGCACGCAGCCGCATCGAAGAGCACTACCGGCTGATTCCCGATGATCCGGATCCGCACTCACCAGCGAGGAGCTTTGCCATTAAAGGCACTCAGGCGAGGGTAGGGTTTATCAACCCGCTTTCTAATTTCTTCTGCGCCCGATGCAACCGCATCCGTCTGAAGGCCAATGGCCGAATCAAAACCTGCCTGCATGGTAAGGAGGAATTGGACCTAAAGAAGATGTTGCACCTGGGACTTCCCCGTGAAGCAATCAAGCGACAGATCGCCGAGCGCGTCTTCTGGCGCCCCGAGCAGCACTTCCTCAACCACCCCGAAGTCGAGCATCAGCCATTCGTGATGACCCAACTGGGCGGCTGAGAAATCAGGGACAGCCACTGATTTCAGAAAGCCACTAAGCGTTGCGCCTAGTGCTCCATCTAGATTGAAATGACGGGTCGCCGATACTAAAGTCGGCTATGAATTACAGCGGACTATCCGTCAGTTCGATGGAGACGGAGCACTAGACAATATGGCGTTGCCTCCTCCACGTTCTATCGTTGCATGTGGTAACCCACCCTGCGTGGGCTAAGGGTTCGTTAAGAAATAACTGCATCCATTTGACCGGGGGCTTTTGACTCATGGCTGCGTTGCTCATCGCTTACATCCTCATCGAGGATGCTCGCTCTTCGCGCCTTGCCCTGAGTCAAAATCCCCACGGCCAAATAGCGCAGTCATTTCTTAACGAACCCTAACCCACGATACTGCAACCTTGAGTTGAGGTCACGCCATATTGTCTAAGTGGGATAGACGACGAATCCCACGTGTCTTGTATCCCGCAGATCACGATTATCGCCATCACGCCCCACCCATAGAAACAGGAACGGTTCTATTCTTTACTTTCACGGCTGATAAATTTCGCTTCACCAGATTTATTGGGTGGCAATCTCCACCAGTTTCTGACGGCTGGTCTGACCCTGGAGGATGGTCACCGTTTTTTTCGGAACACCAAAATGCTCGGCGAGCATTTGAATCAGCGCAGCGTTGGCTCGTCCTGCCTCGGCTGGCTCAGGGAGTCTCACCACCAGCATCCCATCGGGTGTCGTCTGGATGCTGCGCATCTTGGCGCGCGGCGTCACCTTCACCTTAACCCGCATCGGATCCAGGGCTTCTGCGCTGTTTGTCCGTCACCCAGAACTCCAGACGTTTTCCAAGCATCAACCGGGTCTGAGCATCCAAAGCCGGCACCGCGCTCAGGAAAATGGTAATGACAGGAACTAAAAGCCATTCCGCCATGTGAATTGTTTTTCTCAGCCACGGACGTTTGACCGCAGGGCTGGGTAACAGCAACAGGCTGAGCAAACTCGTCGTCAGAAATCCAATCGAGGCCAGATGGAAGATCGCGAAGGTCACACGGGGAGCCATGTAAAAAGCAACCGAGTCGGAAAATTCGCGTCCCGCACAAAGCGCGGGCAGCCAGCCGAGCACCCCCAGCAAAAACGGCCACGTGGCCCAGGCCACATGGTCATCGAACAGCTTCCAGGCATGTTGCAACCGTTTGATCCGCGAGATCGAGCAGCTTCGGAGAAAAGCGCGCATGACAATTGGAAAATTCTCCACCCCCCAGGCCCATCGGCGCTTCTGCCTGTAGACGTTCACCACAGTCTGGAGCCAGGAGTGGGAAGCCGCCACATCCATCGAGACCGTTACATACATCGGCACCACACGGTAGTTTCCTTCGTAATGGATGAATGCTTTCCAGAAGATGGCGGAATCATCAGAGATTATGTCCACCGGCCAGTAGCCGACTTCAACCAGGGCCTTAAAACTCATGCTGTGGCTCGAGAAAGTCACCAGCTGTTCGGGATGAGTGGCTTCGATCAATTGAAAAAACGAAGCGCCTACATCCAGCACTCTCGCAAAGCCCGGGACCTCCCAGATGTTGTTGTGATAAACCGGAATCGGTTGAAAACTCACTTGGGTTCGATCCGGACACAGCATGAAGGAATAGGTCAAACACCCAAAGTACTGAGGGCTGACCACGGTATCGGCGTCGAAACAGGAAACGATTACACGATCGAAGGAAATGTCGCGCCCACTAAGATACAAAGCCGCGGCCTTTGCGGCATGGGTGATGTTAGCTCCTTTCACCCGCGTTTCACCGGGCACGGCATCCGGATGGACTACGACAAGGCAATCAAAGAAATGATCTTGATACTGCTGTCGTACCGCATAAGCATCGGCCTGAACCGCAGAGCTGGCCCGTCCTTCCACGGCCAGCACGACCAAAAACTGACTGGAAGGAAACGGTTGCTGGATTAAACGCCGGACGCCTGGCTCATACATCTCTCGACGTTCCTTGGCGATGGGAATGATGACCAGATGATAGATCTCGCTGGAAGATGCAGGCAATCGACCGTGACGCAACCCCGCCATCGGGCCCACGGCCGAAGGCATGGGCCCAGTTGGTTTGCTTGAACGATTCAAGAGAGCCGGTGAAATTGTCGATTGACGATTGTCGATTTTCGATTGAACAGGGGGCTTCCAATCGAAAATCCAAAATCGACAATCGAAAATTCCAAGGCAGTTTCGTGATTCCTTGGGAGGAGAGAAGTTATCAGTGCCACAGGCTTGTCCCTTGGGGCTCCATAAGGGTTGGAGTATCGATGCCTCGGGCAATAATGGGCAGTTCTTCGAAGAGGGATCGGGTTGTTGGGAATGTCGCAACCTTTCGATGTGTTGATCGAGATCCCGGATGCGTGCGGCCCAATCCACCGTTCGGTCTCGGGACAGCTTCAAGTAGGAAAGCACAAGAAACAGCGTCATCGATAACAAGCGCAGGAGCCAGTACAGGTCAAAAGCGATGATCCCTACAGCGGCCAGCAGCGGTTTCCCAAAAGACAGGGATAACGTTCCCAACAGGATGGCCCAGCTCGTCGCACCCGGAGCCATTTCAAAAAAGCGCTGCTTGAGTCGTTCAGACCCGGTGAGCCCCTGTCCGGAGAATGAAAAGGGCATTGTTACTCAGAGACGTTGTCGAGCAATGAAGGCAACAGGGAGAGAGATTTCCGAGGAACGATTTCTATCGCTGAGAGCCTAGCGGTAACAGCATCGAGGTAGTAGAGCATCCCGGTCCCCTCCATATAACCGATGGAACTTCCTGGGCGAACCATCAGTAAACGACGGGGCTGTCCATCGGTCCAAGAAGCGGCTTCAAGCAGAAACACGGCATCCTCATCCAAAAACAGAATATAATTTCCTTGAAGCGCCCAGAAGGCCTGTTGGATCTGGCGACCTTGGTGGAACACCCAGCGGGTTAGAGACTCGGTGGACAAGGGGACTGAGTTTGAACCCTCATTCCTTTTTGAGTCCGCGATCCTGGAGTCGATCTGTGTCGAAAACGATCGGGACCCCTGTGCCTGGTAGGCAACAGCCGCGGATGTGTCCGTCGGGTTTCGCTGCGACAGCGCCCGCTCCTCTGGGAATTTCCACAACTTGGAAATATCCAAGATACCGATGGCGTTGGATTGCCACACCAACAGCCGCTGGCGATGTCGATCCCATTCGAACCCAAGCACATCCCGTTTGGCTAACCCGTAGGGGGGCACATTCGCCAAAAGCTGTCCTTGGGGTCCATGGAACAACACCCGATTTTCTGCAAGAACCGTCAATCGCCATAATCCCTTCGACTCGGTGAACATCTTCGACAGATATGGATGACGGATCAAAATCTCATCGTTTTCATTGCCATGATCCCGCTTTCGCACAGAACCGTCCTCCATCAGGGCATAGAGCGTGGTGTGGTATAGCCCGTAGCCCAGGACGGGTCCCATGATTCGCGGATGGATGGCCATGGTGTCGATGTCGATCTGATCCAAGAACCCATCGGCGCTGAGTGCGAACAAAGGATTGGGTATATGCGAGGACCACTGTACTTGAATCGGTCGATCCGGAAATAAACGCGTCAAATCCACCGACTGGGTATGCCGATGTTTCAGCTCCAATCCCAGGAAACGCTCTTGTTTGGGTAGTCGCAGGCGCATCAGTAAAAAGGGGCTACCCTCAACCGAAGCATGCCACTGGATCCGTCCCCCTCGAAACGGTGAGTTTGAATTCACTAACGGCCAGGATTCCCCGGACCCCGAGTCATAGACGATTCCGCCTTCCGGTTGGCGTCCGTTCATCAGGATTAAGAATCGACTGCCAGAAAGAGGGATCAGGGATTGGAAGGCGCCTGGCAAAAGCTGTGTACGATTCGGCTGCTTAGGCCATAAAAGCAAAGGAGCTAGAGCTGTGGCTTTTTTAGGTTGGACAAAGACCGTCCGACTCCAGGGCTCGTGATCTTTCAAGACCACGCGCACAGGATAACCACCGGGTAACAGATCGCGAATGACTGTCGGGGTGCGTTCTGTGTAACGGCTGTTCCCCAGATAAACGGAGGCTCCAGATGGAAGGGTGGACAGGTGGATCAGCCCTGTTGTTACAAGGCCAGGTTCTATCCCTGGCTTGAAGATGTATCCCAAGACATAGAGGATAACCAGCGGACAAACGATGAGGTAGACCAGGAGCAGCACATAGAACACCGTTTTTCTAAGAAGAATCGACATGAGTCTGCTCCCAGCGGACGATCCAACCTTGCTGCGTCCATTGGAAGAACCATTCGTAGATCGGAGGCAGATTCTCTCCACAGTCACCAGAGAGACGCTCACAGGTCTCATCCAGCGTTTGTCCAGCCAACAGCGCCTCAAGGAGGATTGCCTGAGGCAGGTTCACAAGTTGGCACCGGACCTGCAATTCGCTGCGGGATACGACTACGTTGTGCGGACGCTCGACGAGATCGATGTTGACCTCGGATCGGGGCCGATGACGCACTTCCCAAATATCCAAGATCGGCCACGCTGAGCGAACGAGCGATACCGATGGCTGAAAAATGAAACGGACCCGGTGCCAGTCCTCAAAGGATTGGCCGTGCAAAGACGCAGGCGTGATCGGGGGATAGGAAATTGCATGAAACGCCTGACAGACCTGCCACTCCAGTTGCGCCAGATCCGCAAGAAAGGGCAGTCGCTGAACCCACAAAGAGTTCACCAAAAATTCGGGTAGGTGCCGACCGGAAAAGTTTAAGTTGTAATCACGCGAGGGAAAACGTCTGGCGTAAGAATCGACCAGTTCCGAGAAGGCACCTGTACCCAACACTTGATGGACCGATTCATAAACTTCCGCTAAGGCCTGGCGTAGGCGAGCCTGATACCCGTGCGCATAAACAGAAAGCCGACTGATGCCTGGAATATTGCGCTGCGGGTTGAGACGGACATCCCCTGCGGTGGAAACCGTTGTCTCTGGCTGAATATGCGCACCTATCCAGCGTTGTACGTCGCGTAAGGATGGCTCTGGCGCATCCATTCTGTACAGGGAGGAATTACAAACGCGCGGCTGAAGAAGGATGGCGCGCTGTTGAGGATGTTTGGGCGCCGCCACAGATCTGATTAGAGATGGCTCGCGCCTTCTGGGCTTCTTCAGCTAGTTGAGGAAACGGGGGCACGTCTTCATCCCATTCGATGAGGGTGGAGATGGCTCCCCATTTCCGAAGCGCTTCTCGATACAGATCCCACACCGCGTCGATGACCGGGCGGCTGTGGGTGTCGAACAGATAACCGTCCATGGGGGTATGACCGGCCAGGTGGAATTGACCGACCCGCTCACTGGGAATCCCTCGCAGGTATTCGTAGGGGTCGAACTGGTGATTGAACGCGTTGACATAGACGTTGTTTATATCCAGCAAGATCCCGCAGCCCGAGCGCTGGGCAACCGTCGCTAGAAATTCCCATTCAGGCAGGGTGGAGTGGGCGTAGGTAACGTAGGTAGAAACATTCTCGAGTAAGATACGGCATCCCAAGAATTCCTGAACCTGTTGGATGCGGCTCACCACGTGCCGGATGGCTTCTTCGGTAAACGGAAGCGGCAAAAGGTCGTGGAGATTTTTCCCATCCACCCCGCTCCAGCAGAGATGATCCGAGACAATGATGGGCTCGATCTGCTCCACCAGCGCCTTCAGATGCTTAAGGTAGCGTTCATCCAACGGATCGACGGAACCGATGGACAGGGAAACCCCGTGAAGGGCAACCGGGTAGCGCTGGCGTACCTGCTCCAGGATGTGGCGCGGGCGTCCCCAAGAATCCATGAAATTTTCGGAGATCGCCTCGAACCAATCCATCGCAGGCCACTGTTGGATGATAGAGTCATAGTGCTCGGTCCGCAGTCCAACCCCGCATCCAAGCTGTGGCCACCTCTGTGCGTTCATCTTTCTACGATACAGTACTCACATCTGTTTCATGTTTCATGTGTCATGAGTCATGGAAAGCAAAAGGAGCCCTTTGGCCATGCTTGAGATGCCTGTTTATTTTCTGCTTTTTCATGACACATAAACCATGAAACATGACACAGACGTGAGTACTGGATCTTAGAACTATGATTTACTTTCTTCTTGGCCCCGGTCCACTTGGCCACTAACCTCGATGCATTTTGCAAAACCTCAGTAAGCTTGCTTGAAACGATCGGTAAAGCCACCGGTCAAGATTACGAAGGGGTCTCCTCGGGCTCCTGGGTGAGACGACCGTTTTGAATCTTCAAACAAGTATCCTGCTCCAGCTTGATGTAGCCCTGGCCTTGACAGGCATTCATCCCCGCGCAGCCATGGCCCTTGCCGCCGCACTCTCCGAGTCCCTGGCACTTGTTGAGTCCGTAGCAGGGAACTTTTTCCATTGCTTCTTGTGCTTCTTGCGCTTGAACGGATGGATTACCTGCCATCGCTGCCACCGCAGCCAACAAACCTGCCACAGATGCGCTCACCAATGCCCGTTGCTTGTTCGCGTTCATACTCCCTCCCGATGTGTGGTTATCATGTTAAACGATTCCAGTAAATCCCGCGGCCATGGCCGTGGGATTTAAAATACTTTTGCGGGCCTTGCTTGACCCCGCAGCCGCGGGGAAAGGTATTGCTCCATCGACATCTTCCCGCAGACCAGACCGACAGGTGGCAGGATGAAGAGCTTCCGCGAAGCGGGATTTGTGAATTCAACCTTGCTGGGCAATGCCTTCCACCTCCAAAACGATTCCCACCTCCTCTCCCACTAAAACCTGACCCGTCTCCAAGGCTTCGTTCCAGATAAGTCCGAAATCTTTCCGATTGATCGTGGTCGTAGCCGTAAAGCCGGCGCGTACGTTTCCCCAGGGATCCTTGCCCACTCCGTGGATCTCTAGATCCAAGGTAACGGGTTTCTCGATTCCGTGAATGGTCAGAAGGCCGCTGAGCTTCGCCGTTTCGGGTGTCAGGGCCACAACCTCGGTGCTGGTAAAGGTGATCGTCGGGAAACGTGCCACGTCGAAGAAATCCTTGGAACGCAGGTGATTGTCTCTCTCAGGAACGCGGGTGTCGATGCTGGTTGCCTGAATCGTCGCTTGAGCCATCCATTGTTCGGGCTTTTCCGGCTCATAGACAAAAGAGCCTTTAACTTCCTTGAACCAGCCTTGCACCTGGGTGAATACGTGCCGTACCTTGAAAGAAGCGGTCGTGTGTTCTTGATCAATCGCATAGGTGGTCGCCCCCACCGTGGGGCAAACAGCCAGAAACCCTACCCCCAGAGCGACAACGATGGATGTTCCCTTCATTTGTTACCTCCTCGTATGTTATGTGGTCGCGAAGCAAAATTTATGGTAACACAAGCCCGCCTTCCGGGCAATGTACCCGTAGGGATTCCCCTGTGGATTTTTGCAAAACCTTGAGTTGCGATTTACCCGCTGTCATTTTCCCACATTGTAGGGAGCCGAAGGGAGGCAGAAGAAAAACGTGGAGCCTTCACCTAAGGCGGCTTCCACCCAGATTTTTCCCCCGTGCTGTTCCACGATCTTCTTGCAAATCGCAAGACCTATTCCCGTTCCTGGATATTCGGATTTATTGTGCAGCCTCTGGAAGATCACGAAGATCCGTTCCCAGTATTCGGCGGCGATTCCGATGCCATTGTCTTTAACGGAGAAGACCCACTGTTTGTCGTCTGGGCGCTGGGTGCTGACATGGATCTGTACGGCAGTATCGCCTCTGAATTTTAGGGCGTTATCGAGAAGGTGGTAGAACACCCGCGCCAGTTGCACGCCATCCCCGATGACCTGAGGCAGCCGCTCATGAGTGACCACCGCCTGTTGCGCCTCGATCGCTGGCTTGAGCTGTTCCAAAACCTGCTGCAGAATTCCATCTATGTCAACGAGCTGGAAATCCTCCGCACGGCCAGCCCGCAAGTAAGCCAAAAGGTCATTGATCAATTGTTGCATCCGATTAGCCCCCTCGACCGCATAGCCGATGAAGGTATCGGCATCCGCGTCCAGGGTCTTGCGGTAGCGCCGGGCGAGCAGTTGGGTATAGCTAACCACCATCCTCAGGGGTTCTTGGAGATCGTGGGACGAGACGTGAGTCAGTTGTTGCAGCTCGGTGTTTGAGCGAACCAACTCCGCGTAGGCTTTTTGCAGTTCCTCTGCGCGCTTTTGTTCGGCTTTAGCCGAGGCTTCTGCTGCGGCCAAGGCTTTTTTCTTTTCCACCAGTTTCTCCATCTCGGCGGCCATGGTATTGAAGGCAGCGGATAATGTTCCGATCTCGTTGCTGGAAAAGACTCGGACCCGTTTCTGGAAATCCCCATGCGCCATCTGGGTAGTCGCCTCCACTAGATGGTGGATCGGGTGGGTGATTCTCCGAGCCGAAAGAGATCCCAGCAATACCGCTAGGGCTGTCATGACTATAGCCGCCACCACAATGGTCCGTACCATCAAAGCCTGCGCCAACTGAGTGGGGGTTCGAGGAATACTGACGAGCAACAGCCCAAGGGGATGTCCTGTCCAGTCGTTTAGAGGAATGGCTGTTGCAACCATCGACGCATCCAACCACTGGGGGTCCTGACTCGGGACCGCTGACTGCTTCACCAGTTGCTGCTTCAGGTGTGTGGCGGCCAGTCCCAAGCTCACGCGTGCGGCTGAAGTATCGTTCTCAATCGTGGTGCGGTAAAGGGTGGGGCCAAGAAAAAGACTCAGATCGGCACCGCTGATTTGTTGAATCTGTTGTAAAAAGGGCCGCTCCACCAAACGCGCGATGGTTAACGTTCCCAACTCACTGCCGTCACTCAGCCGAATCGGACACTCGGTTTGGATCAGAAACTTATCGCTCTCGACCGCTAATCCAACCATGGCCTGGTGAAGCCCATGTGTCGGCGTGCTGCCAGGACGCATCGGCATACTGGCAGTGCCGGCCTGTCCCCAAAAAGAGCCGGCCTGTGCGATCAGCCTTGCGGTTCGATCCATGATCCACACATAGTCTGCTTGATAGAGCTCTCGCTTCGTATTCAGAAACTGCGCGACTTCCTCGAAATTGCCCAGACTCAAATCCACCTGCAAAGCGGTGTCTGCAGCCAGGATCTGTCCGAACGAAAGCAGATCTTGTTTAGAATCCTCAAGCAACATCCGAACAAGCCGCACGGATCGCTGGGCCTTGCCGATGAACTCCGACTGCAACCGGTCGCTGATGATGGTGATGGCACAGAGGGTGACTACCGCAAGGGGCAACAGGGCGATACCCAGCAGCAACAGCGTCAGCTCATGCTGAAGCCGCAGGGCTTTAAAACGGGGAGGTTCTTTCATGGCTAAGAGTGTTCCACTGGCACTCATGAAACAAACCACTCACTTGGCAGGCTGCGGAAAAACCATTCGCGGTTCTGGGTTGAGGGTTCAGGGCAAATGCACCACCGCTCGTCAGTGAGACGGGTCCTGGCCCCCAGCCCAGAACCCCGAGCCCTGAACCGACTGGCATTTTTCAGCATCCTGTTAGAGGGATGGGGAAACGTTGGAGAACACCTGAAACAGGTTGTTTAAAGTCTGCCGGATCTGCCGTACCAGCTGATGGCATTCTTCCGGTTGGTATCCCGATATCGCATTGAGCCGTCGAAAGGTATTTTTCATATCTTTAGAGAGCTGAAAGTTCTTCTCTTGCACCCCGTGGTCAAGCACAAGATACAGGGCATAAGCATGTCGAATAGACGCTGTCGAGGTGTTTCGATCCGAACCCGCAGGGCAGCTATCCAACAAAAGGACACAGATAGACAATCCGATGAACCGATGAACGGTGGCAAGGACACGTGCGGAATCCCGACTGGCAATCGCTAGATTCAATTCTTCCTCGATCCGAACGGCAAAGACCTTATCCACGGCGTAAGCGACCGGTGACACCAAGGAGAGTGCCTTGGTGACCTTTTCGTAATCCCCCCGCTGTGTCAATATCAACATCCTTTCAAACACCTTATCGGGAGGCAAGGAACTCGACTCGCTTGCTGGATCCGCAAAAGCCGGCGGAAGACAAATCACGACACATCCGACAATGAAAAGTCCTGTCCCTTTTGCCAGGCAGCGAATGACATAGGCAGCCGAGCTACCGGATCGCATTTCGCGTCATCCTGCCAAGCGTACCGATCGGTTTAGAATTCCAAGGTGCCACTTAGGTTAAAACCATTGTTTTCAATCTCATCGATGGCACTCTCTTGTTGGAGGAAGTATTCTGCTTTCAACAGGAAGTGGGGATGGGGGTAGGCGTTGAGTCCGAGGCCGTATTGATACCGTCGGAGGCTTCCCTCAGCGAGGGTGACATCCTTGGCTGTTGAGAATCGCCCTTTCAATCGCACCTGGCCGAATAGAGGAACGTTATCCGCAACAGTATACAAGGCATCGAGCGTGCCGCCGTTGCGGTCTAAACGCTTCAGGACAGCATCCTCCAAATCTTCAGAGGAAAAATTCCAATAGCCCCTCAGTTCCAAGCGCTCCCATTCGTAAGTGGCATCGAATCCGTAAACGATGAGATCGGCTTCATACCGACGGGCATCGGAAACCGCATAGCTTGTATCGGCACCCCGGCGCAAAGCCCCGGCGGCAAAACTGGCTCCGACGGCAAGATTCTCCACCCATGGAAAGATCCCAACCCTGGTTGTGACCGTCAGATTTCCGTCGTGATCGAAGGCGTTCGATCGCGCCATGCCGACGTTATCCCCGAGCTCAAAGCTCGACACCCCGCTTCCCAGGGATACGAGGTAGGTCAGCCCAAGATTCTCCTGAAGGGGCCATTCCCCTTCAGCCATGATCCCCAATTCATTCCAGTGTGCCGGGACCACTTCTGTGGCTGCCGGGGATTGCAGATTGAATGCGTTCACGGCTGAAAACCATTCGCTGTTATGAATTCCAAATGGCCACCAGTATCGTCCGCCGACCAAACGCAGGGTGGGTTGGGAAGGCGCATCGATAAGGGTCCACTCGAATTTACTTTCGGTGAGGATCGGATCCCGTGCATTGCCGACCAGATGCAGCTCGATCAGCGCTTTCAAACGCTCGGTGACTTCGCTGCCGATGAACAGACAGCTGTCCTGTTTGAAGCCCTGCTCGTGCTTTCCCGAACGGGAGCTGTTGCCGGCTACGAGGATCTGCTCGGTGGATCCGGGAACCTGGTTGAGTCCTTTCTCAAAATCCGCATAGGTGAGTGTGGTGTAGGCATGAATAAAAAAGAAGCTCGTGGGATCCGCGTACATCCCGGTGGGTGTGTACCGGGTAAACCGAAACCGCTCGGAAGGACGCTTGAGCACTCCCCACTCGCCCGAGCCCCGTTGTTTCGTGCGCTCCCATAACTGGCTGAGCAGGTGTCCGGGTTTCTCCGAAACGGCAGGTTGCATCGCTGGCTGCGGTTTTTCAGAAACGGTCTTTCCTGGGACGAGAATCTGGTCTAGCTGTTGCTGGAGGGCTTGAAGTTTCTGTTCCAATTCCGATCGGATACGGGCCTCCTCGGCTTGACGTTGTTCTGTCTGGCGCTTTTGCTCCTCCATCTGCTGACGCAAGACTTTCATCTGATCCTGCAGCAGGCGTAACTCTGGACTCGTCCGTGTTTCACCGGTATAGCCGATGACCGGGTGCATCAGCGTTATCATTGCTACAGCCAAAATCCCATTTCCAAGCCAACGCATACTGCCTCCTTTCGATTGGATAACGGTGCCACGGCGATCACAGGACATCTTGTTTGCAATATTTCAGGACCGATGGGTCAACGTAACACGTACATGATAAGGGGCAGTTTCTCGAACTGTCAACAACAGCAAGGGTAGATGGGCGATTGCTGTTTTCATGCTTTTTCATGCCCGCAGCATACAACATACATTTCCCATCGTCCCGTGAACCGTGATAACATTAAACAATATCAGCAGGATGCCGAAAACCCTCATTTGGCTCTAGGCGTTAGTATGGGGCAGGGGGCGAGTTTTAATTTCGGATTGCGGATTGGAAAGAAATCAAAAATCCGAAATCCACAATCCGAAATTCGAAAGAATAGGCATATCTCCGGATCCGTACCCCCCATTGTCAGCCTTGAGCGCGGCGGGGCTTTTTCGTATCTGTTTGGCTCTGTGAGAGGATTTCACGCTTCGAAGGGCATTTTATCGTCGAGGAACGCACTCAGCCACCTTCATTATGCAAACAAACATGTCCATGCCCGATCGATTGACCCCTAACCCAGCGATCCAGAAAAGTCTGAGGGTGGCCTGGAAAGAAGGTATCCCAGCCGCCATCATGATCGGGATCATGGATTATTATGTGGTCCCCTTCGGGTTGTTCCTGCATGCAAGCACCCAACAGATCGGTTGGCTCGTCGCTCTGCCGCACCTTTTGGGAGCCGCATCTTTGTTGTTCACGGTCAAGGCGGTGAACCTGATCGGATCCCGGCTTCGGTTCATCGTTCGGGGGACTTTCCTGCAGGCCAGCCTTCTGATCCCTGTAGCGAGCTTGGCACTCATCCGGATTCCAAATCAGGTAACGGGGTTGATCCTGTTCATTATCTTCTACCGGATGCTTTTCAACCTCGTGGGCCCTCCTTGGGGCTCCCTGATGAGCGATTACCTTCCGGCCCACCAACGCGGCCGTTATTTCGGTAGCCGGAGTCGAGTCGTCGGAGCCTCTCAAGTAGCGGGAATCATCCTGGCCGGCGTGACGCTGTTTCTCACTCAACCCAACCCCGCCGTTGCGCCACGGCCGAAAGCCGTGTGCGACACAGCAGTTAGCAGCCGATGGGTGGGCGGGTGTCGTCCCATCGGGACGGAGTTGCCGGTGCCACAGGCTCATCCCGTGGGGCTCCTCCCCGCCATCGGGCCCACGGCCGAAGGCATGGGCCCAGTTCGTTTGCTTCAACGAACGGGTGGGCGGGATGTCGCCCCACTCGAAGCGGCCTTGTCGGTGCCACAGGCTCATCCCGTGGGGCTCCATACTCCCGCTGTGGGTTTTTTCCTCATCTTTATGTTCGCGGCGAGCGGACGCTTTCTCTCCAGCCATTACCTCACCCAGATGGTTGATTTGCCCTCGCGCCAGACTCCGCAGAGCGATTTCACTTTCCTGATGTTCATCCGTCGTTTTAGGGAAAGCAACTTCGTCAAGTTCGCCTTCTACGTCTCCAGTGTCCTGTTCACCACGTTCTTGGCCGCTCCCTATTTCAGCGTTTACATGCTGCGTGACTTGCAATTCAGCTACCTTTCCTACATGGCCATCCACGTGTCTGGAATGACGGCGAGCTTCTTGGCCTTTCCGGTTTGGGGCCGACACGCGGACGTCGTCGGAAACGCGAAGGTCCTGAAGACCACAGGCCTGTTGATTCCAATGATCCCCTTCTTATGGCTGATTGGCCGATACCCCCTGTATCTGATGATGGTCGAGATGCTCTCGGGTTTCATCTGGGGTGGGTTCAACCTTTCCGCGACCAATTTCATCTACGACGCGG
The DNA here is from genome assembly GCA_023247255.1 of Candidatus Omnitrophota bacterium. Classification (GTDB taxonomy): domain Bacteria; phylum Omnitrophota; class Gorgyraeia; order Aquiviventales; family Aquiviventaceae; genus JAHFGV01. The sequence continues at coordinate 25,041 of JAHFGV010000013.1, forward strand.
TCAGCTCTGAAAAGCGCGTGCGGTGCCTGGGTTACTTCAACCTGATCAATGGAGTGGCGATGTTCGCCGGGGCCGCATGCGGGGGATGGTTGGGCGATCGTCTGCCGCCGTTGTTGGGCTTTCGGCTGCTGAGCCTGATCATGCTTTCCGGACTCTTGCGTCTTCTGGCTCACGGGACACTGGCCTGCGTCTTTCGAGAGGTGCGTGCCACCAGCCGGCGCATCTCCAGCATGCAACTATTCTTCAGCGTTGTAGGGATTCGGCCTTTGGCCGGTGAGGCTCGTGAAAGTATCTTTGGGGATTGGACGAAACGACCTGGGTGTTCGACTTAGAGGGCGTCCCTGCTCTGTCGAAAACCCACTCCACAGACGGCTCCGCAGCAGTAGGCAGTAGCGGTGAGCGCATAGCAATCAGCAAACAGCACACATATATCAGGTAAAAGATTAAGAGGCAAGAGAGTCAATATCTTTACAACCGTAACTTCGATTCGGTTCTCAATAGCCTGGCCGCTATTCCTATTGGGAGGAATGAGCCGATAATGAGCCACACGGCACATACAATGATGTGGTGTAAAATCTCCCCTGCGGTTCGAGCAGAATAGTCGGAACGAAAAACGGCTAACAGTACGAAACAACCAAAGAGGACATGGACAATAATCATGACCCACTACACATGTGATTTTCGCCGGTTTTTCCTCAACATATAAAATAACCAGAAGCCGGTGAAACTGGCTCCTGCGAAAAGAGTAAACGCGAATAGAATCTCCATAGATGAAACGTTAGGTTTATCCGCGACCATTGCAGCAAAGGGTAGGCTCACCAAAAACACGATCCCTACCAAGAGATACACAAGCCTAAAGCACCCGATCATGACGTTGAACATAGTCAGTCAAGTCCTGCTAGGACAAGTCCAAATACAAAAAAACCGAGGGCCGCGTTGATCTGAAAGAACGCGAACGTTGGATGACGCTCAGCGATGCGGTGCTGTGCTATAAACAGTAGGGCGATTCCTGCCAACCACACCCAGGATCGGGGTCGTTGCAACTGAGTTGCCCAGAGCATCATCAACGACGCGAATGCCAGACAATGGATGAGCTGGGACATCTGGAGTGCCTTTCGTCGGCCCACGCGCGCCGGCAGCGAATGAAGCCCCCACTCACGATCGAAAGCTTCATCCATCGTCGCATAGATGATGTCGAAGCCAGCAACCCACAAGATAGAGAAAACCCACAGCCACAAAATCTGGCCAAAGCCCGACAGAGACTGCGATGCGGCTAACCATCCCCCCAAGGGAGCCATGGACCAGGCCACTCCCAATCCTAAATGGCACAGCGTCGTGAATCGTTTGAGGTAAGGATAAATGACAAACAGGACGACGGGGATCGGGGACAGCCAAAGACAGATGGGAGCAATCGAAGCGGCACTGATTCCGTAGAGCAAGCCTGCAGCGAATACGATGATCCAAGCTTCCCAGGGACGCATGGCTTTGCGGGGAAGCTCCCGCAGGGCTGTTCGTGGATTGTGGGCGTCGATTCCCGAGTCGATAATCCGGTTGAGCCCCATCGCGAGTATCCGTCCGCCGATGGCGGCCAACACGATGAACACGAGCAAGCGTGTTTCTGGCCATGCGTGCGTATGAATCAGCGTCCCGGCGACAATCAAGGGCAGGGAAAAGATCGTGTGCTCAAACTTTACAAAACGGGCGTAGGTGTTAAGACGAAGGGATGGATTCATAAATAGTACGAATTTCTCGGGGCTGAGGGTAAGAACACAAATCCTCGATACTGATCACACGCACGGCCCTGAGTCCCAAGCCCAGAACCCTGAGCCAAGAGGGATTTTTCAGCATCCTCAGTTACAGCAGGAAAGGAACCACGAAGGGGGCGGCTGCCTTAGCCAGCGGGATGACGACACTTGCAAGACGGAAGATACCGCGCGCAGTCAGTCCAATTGCACGAACCGTTCCGTGCAGCGCCCCGTTGAGGGTTCCAAAAACAATAGGTCCCTTGAGGGTTCCACCGAGTACTTCAACGGGTAAGGCCAAGACGCCGCTCGCCACATCGCCGATTCCGCCCAAAAGATCGTTGTCTGCAGAAGCCGTCTGATCGGTGAGTCCGGTTGCGAATACAAAACCCATTGCACTCGCTAGCAGAAACTGTAGTAGTTTAGATCCGATACGTTTTCCAAAGCGAGGATATTGCGGATTTCGGATTTCGGATTTCGGATTTTGGCTCTTCAATCCGCGATCTCCCAGTGTATCATCCTCCATAGTGCCATCCCGTGTCCATCAGGGTCAGGGCGGGTTCATCTCGGTGCACGCCTGCCTCGATGACCTCGCCGATGACGATCGCATGATCGCCGGTTTCGTTGGCGATTTCACGGACCTCGCATTCAAGAAAGCCTATGGCTTCATCGAGGATGGGGGTGCCTGTGGTTCCGATTCGGTGGCGGACCTCCTTGAGTTTTTCGCCGATCGCCGATGCGGGTTTGACGAAATGTTCGACGAGGGATTTTTGATTTTTACCCACCAGGTTCACCGAGAACACGCGGCTTTGTTTGACCATTTCGAAAGAATGCGAATCCTTCCGAATGCCAACGGCCACCAAGGGGGGCGTGAAAGAAACCTGAGTGAGCCAGGTCGCGGTGAAGGCATTGATCTGCGAATCCGCTTTGACTCCGACCACATAGACTCCGTGCGGGATCTTTCGCAGGATGGTTTTCTTCGCTTGGGGATCCATTTTCACCTCAACTCGTAGATCGACGATCGGCAATCGACGATTCGTAGATGGTTTCGTCTATCGCAGGTGTTTGGCCAGGAATGCCAGGGTACGCTGCCAGGCGATCTGGGCGTCTTGGCTGCGATAGGCATCGGGCCTTGTGTTATTGAAGAAGGCGTGTCCGGATTCAGGATAGACCAAAACCTCGCCAGGCTTGCCGAACTCCGAGAGGCCTTGCTTGAGGCGCTCCACTTCTTCTTGGGTCACCCAGCCGTCCTTCGCCCCATAGTGGTAGAGGATGGGACAGAGCAAATAGTCCAGGGTTTCCGATGGCGGGACCTTTCCATAGAAAGGGACTGCGGCTTTGATATCCGAGTTGTGCGTGGCCATCATCAGCGCGAAGCCGCCTCCCATGCAGAAGCCGACGACGCCAATCCTCTGCGGGTCCACCCCAGGCACACTTTTGAAGTATTTCGTCGCTGCATTGAGATCCCGCAGGGCTGCCTGCGATGAGAGTGCGTTCATGAGTCGAGCAGCCTCGTTGGGGTCTTGGGTGACCTTGTGGCCGGCTCGCGAGTATAGGTCCGGTGCCAGGGCGGCGTAGCCTTCCTGGGAGAAACGCTTGGCGATGTCCTTGATGTGGTCATTCAGCCCCCACCATTCTTGAATCACCAGGACCCCGGCAGTTGCGGATGATGGGGTACTGGGTTGAGCCAGAAAAGCCTCGATCGTAAAGTTATCACTCGGAAATTGCACCATCGAATCGCTGAGCATCGCCGGCCTTACATTACTTTAGATGACACGCTGATAGGCTTCCGGCTCTAGTTTCCAGACAGCCACGCCGCAGAAACGATCACCTTCCGGACAAATAGGCCGAGCCCCAGCCACGGCGCGAGGCCAACAGGGCGCTTGGATGTACTTGCCGATCTCAGGGAAGCGTTCTCTGACTTGCAGCACTTCATCCCGGCAGGCGTTCCAAATTTCCTCCTGCGCCGTATAACACAGGCGTTGCACCCATTTGTGGTGAAGGTGCAAGAGATCTCCGGATTCCTCAAAACGAATCGGAAAAGCATTGGGTAACAGATACAGGGCATACTCCTGTCGTACCCCGCAATCGAGCAGTTGCTCGATGGCTTTCCAGATCTCCTGCATGGTCTGTGTATAGAGGGCATGGGCCTGCGGGCTGTGTGTGATCAGGATGGGTGTGATGTAGTCCGGACGTCCGCTCATAAAATGCGCTGCTAGGATGGGTCGTGAGCCAGGCACCATGCGGTGGCGTTGATCCTGGGAATCGGCTGTGTGCGAGAGTTTCTTGCGAAAGGTAAAGTGCGGATGGACCATCGCACGCGAGAGCTTACTTAGGGTCGTCAGCGTCAACGATTCACTCAGATAGCGATTCTTGGCGGGATGGAGAACGAGTTCGATCGCCTGCGCTTCGGTGAGCTGATTGCAAGTGAGCCCCAAAATCGAGCGCACAGCCTGAGCCATCGTCGTTTGAGCATGTGCCTTGTAGTCGATGAGCTTTGACGTCCAGTCCTCCAGCGAGTGGTCAAATTCCTCAAGGAACGCGAGCGTGGTTCCATTGCGTTGACTGCCATGGAACCGTTCGAAGGCTTGATGCTCGAGGGTTTCGTTGAGGGGAATCGGATCCTCGGTGAGCGCCATGAAAGCTGGATCCACCTTGTTCACTTCCTCGACCATCTGTTGCACGATGAGTCGCTGCTCTAGCGGCACGTCAAACTGCTGGCACAACCTCCAATACCGATGGAGGGTCAGGCCGCTGATCGTGTGGTACAAGTGGGCGTGGGTCGCAACCGGAAGGATATAGCGCGCGATTTCCTGAGCGCGTTTCTTGATAGCAGAAGCCCAGCGTTTTTCCTGTAGGTTTCTCGATGGGAAAATCCGCCGGTATTCATCGATGACCACCGGTTGCACAAGCTCACCGAGGCGGTGGTAGACAGACATCTGGACCTGCACGGCCTTTAGATAGAGGCTGCGCGCGGGCTCATCTAACGGGGGGATGGTGAAATGCTCCGGCTTGACCTCGACATAGCGTTGGCTTACTTGCTCCGAGTTATAAAACGGATGCGCATGGAGGAACGACCAGAGAAACTGCCGGGAGACCCGCTCGAGCACGAACTGGAAGGTGGGATGCTGGATCGTCGTGTGGTGGCCTGCCTTGTAGATGCTTTCGGCGATACGATCCCGCTGAAGTTTAGCCTGCTCGTCTTTGTCGACGTCGAGCGGTGCGATCACTCGGGAAGAATAACAGGTACGCGCTGTCGCAATCGCCAGATTGTACGGCTCCTGAAAGGTATTCACCAGCCGGATAACTGGCTCAGGAGTGATCGTGGCATGCGACGGGGTAGACATGGGATACGGGTATCTTAGTGGGTTCCGTATGGCTGTGCAATGATTCTGTCGGGTACCCGGACGATGGTTCACACCTCAAGGGTCTTTGGCGCCTCAGTCAGCAGTCGGCAGCCGTTGGAGGTGACGACAATCATGTCCTCAATGCGCATGCCTCCGGCGTCTGTGTAGTAGAGGCCAGGCTCGACCGTGACGACCATTCCCGCTTTGAGGATGTCCGGTTTGCTGCTTATGCGTGGCGGTTCGTGGATTTCCAGACCGACGCCGTGGCCGGTTCCGTGGAAGAATCCCTGCATGCGCCCGTTCTGCTCGCCGGTCTTGAAGCCTTGCTGCTCGAATGATTTCAGAATCGCCTGGTGCACCGTCGCGCCATCCACGCCATCCTTGATCATTCGATAGGCAATCTCCTGGCCATCCTTGACGGCTTGGAACATCCGTTTCACTTTCTCAGAGGCCTTACCCTTGACCACGGTGCGTGTGATGTCGGCAAAGTAGCGAGTGCTGGCGTGTTGGGGAAAGACATCCATGACGATTGGCTCATTCGCGCGAAGCGCCCCGCTGCCTTCGTTGTGCGGGTCCACTCCTTGGATGCCGCAGGCGATGATCGTATGTTGGGCGACACAGTCACGCTCCATCATGACGAGATGCATGGCCTTGCGCAGTAGCTCTGCCGTGAGTGGTTGATTGCCGATCCACAGTTCCCCGTTGGATTGGATCTGGCTGTTGCGCACAAGGTCAACGGCCCGCTCCAGCGCTTCTTCCGTGATGCGTAAGGCCTGGGTGAGGTGCGCGATTTCTTCCTCGGATTTGATCATCCGTTCCGGAAAGAAGGGATCCGGTCGGGGACTTACCGTGTAACCACGTTTACGAAGACCGTCCGCGAAACTGCATCCGAAGTCGGTGGGAACTTCTACAGCGTCGGTCGATGCCTGCTTGAGCAATTCATCCACGATGTCCAAGAAAGAAGTTTCTGCTCCCGTCCGTTGCTTAGCCTGCTTGGCCAGTTTCGAGGAAGAAAGCACTTCATCGACTCTGGCTTGGGTCTTGGCCCGGTCGATTTCCAAATCGCTCATCACCACCCGGCGACGGCCATCGACCTGGAGGAAGATAAAAAGATCGGGTGCTAAGAATCGGGTCGCGTAATAAAGATTCGCGTTCTTTTCGCTGTCAGCAATGATGAGTTGAGCAACGGACATAATTCCTTCCGATCGGTGATGGTTTAAAGAGTCATTAGGATACCATAAGAGAAATTCTGCTTTGTGAAATTTATCCTCCGGGCGTCCGTTTATGGATCCGGCCCTCTAGGTGTATTGGAACAAAAATTATACGTTTGTTTGTATTAATGCATGTAAAGACAATTTATTTTAAATTTGTTAAACTTACACTTGACAAAGTTAAACAAGGTATGGCATCCTTTATTCGGGAGGGGAAGATGAAACCGGCTCAACGATGTCCATCCTGTAACGCCACGATGCAACTGGAGCGGTTGCGCTGTCCCAGTTGCCACACGATGGTCGAAGGTAACTTCCGCTGGCCGCGTCTGTGTAGGCTCAGCGGTTCCGATCAGCAGCTCATCGAGATGTTGGTCCTGGCCAGCGGAAGCCTCAAGGCGGTTGCCAAGAAGCTGGGTGTGTCGTATCCGACGATCCGCAAGCGGTTGGATGAGTTGATTCGGAGGATCGAAGATGAGGTGAAAACCGACACGGCCTATCGAGCACAGCTTCTGCGAGACGTCAAGGCCGGCAAGCGCACCGCTGAGGAGGTTACACGACTGCTACGTCAAGAGGAAGGAGGCAGTGATGAGTGAGCGTGAAGCGATTGAACAGATGATTCGTGAGGGACGCCTCGGCGCCGATGAAGGCCTGAAATTGTTAGAGGCCTTCGAGGTGGCTCAAGCGCGCGATTCAGCGCTCCGGGAGGAACTACGGCATCGGCGTCGGAAGCAGGCTACCGGATGGATGGGTTGGATGATGAGCCTGCTTCTTGTAGGAATTGTCTGTGGATGGATCGGTGCCAAGACGACACCAACCGATTCTCACACGGCTGCCACATCCGGGAGTTTAGCTCAACAGATGCAGGATCTGCTGGGTGAGGACATCAATCAAGCGATTGCCCGTATGGAGCATGTGCTTCGATCCCCCAGCGGCATTGCCGCAGACTACTACTCTTTGGGGTTCGCTTACCAGCTTCGCTACCAGGTCTCTAAAGATGAAGCTGACCAAAAACGCTCTGCCCAGGTCTGGGCTCGGGCACAACAACTCGAAAGGAGGACGGCAATGAAGGGCAATCCTGCTCTGTTTGGATTGTTGTTCGTCATCGTCATTGGCACAGCGGTGATCCTGTGGATCATGGCGCTCTACAACGGTCTGGCCAAGGCGGATGAGCGAATCAACGAGCGCTGGGCTCAGGTGGAAGCGGTGCTTCAGCGTCGGTTGGATTTGATTCCGCAACTCGTCGAGACGGTCAAAGGCTATGCTGTTCATGAGCGCGAGACGCTTACAGCCATAACACAGGCACGGGCCAAGACCTTGGGGATCCTTCAGGCAACCGGCGGCCAGGCGCCTGAGAGTGCAAAGACGATGATCCAGGTCAATGAAGCGCAACAGGAAATGTCCCATGCAATCAGTAGGTTATTGGCCCTGGTGGAGCAGTATCCGGACCTGAAGGCGGGTACCAACTTCCTCACCCTTCAGGATCAGTTGGAAGGAACGGAGAATCGCATCTCGGTGGAACGCCAGCGCTATAACGAAGTCGTGAGAGCCTACAATGCGAAGCTGCGTGTGTTTCCCTCAAACGCGGTAGCGGGTTGGTTCGGGTACGAGCCACGTGGCTATTTCGAATCCAAGGCTGGGGCAGAGGAACCTGTCCCCGTGAAATTTTAAGGAACGCAATGGGCAGAGTGCGACGTTACGCAATCTCCCTAAGAGTGCCTAACATAATGAGCACATGGCCGCGTTGCGGTGAAAGATGGCCAGATGCAAGGAGTGACGACGAAGGCGTAGCCGAAGGAGCGCTACGCCGAGGAGGAACGACGCAGCAGATGGCCATCTTTCACCGCAACCCGAAGGGCTGGGCGGAATTGCTTCGCCGCGCTGCGTTGCTCGTCGTCGCCGTACTTCTATCAGTACGGCTTCCCTCCTGGCGCCTTGCGCGTCGAAGCAATTGCGCCCAGCGCGACCATGCGATCATTATGTTAGGCACTCTAAGTCTACTCGGATTGGCAACAGCGCTCTACCTGGATGCCTCAATGTGCCGACTGTGCCCAGTCGATTCCGTGAGCGCAAGAGAGCGTGGTTGTTACACGGGCCTTGAATTGTGGTTGGGCATGAAATCCCCATCGTGGATCCGAATGACAGAAGGGATTGTGGCCTTCGCATTGGTTCCGTTGAGTCTGGTTACGTTCCTTTTGCTTCGTGGCCACGCCACAATACATACCCGTGATACCTAACAGGAGCCCACATATGCGGCACACAGCGCAACGCTTGCACAGAGGCTATTGCCTACTCGCTCTCCTAATCCTGTTGGTTCCCTACTCATGGGCGGATAGTCCTGCCTATCCCTCTCTGGACAAACCTCCAAAAGGAGAGTTTGTGGCTGAGGAAGCGGGTTTGATCCAGCCTGAGCAGAAGGACCATATGAACCAGCTCTTGCAAGCCGTGTTGCGCGACCTCGACATCGAGCTCGACGTCGCGTCTGTCCCTTCACTCTACGGACTGGACATCAACACGTTTACCAATGGACTTTTTGAAAACTGGAAGGTTGGCAGTCGAACCAAGGCTTCTCGAGGTCTTTTGCTTGTCATCGCTGCCAAGGAGCAGATCGTCCGGTTTGAGGTCAGCTATGAACTCGAGGGCATTTTCACCGACTCGTTTGTCTCGTACATCGAGCATAAGCAGATGGCGCCTTACTTCGAGCATCAGCGGATTAGTCAAGGGATCGAGGCAACGGTTGAGCTGATCGCCAGACGTGCGTATGAAGGAGTCTTGGGACACAGCTACGATCCAACCGCTCAGGGGCCTTCTGATCTGAGCGGGTATCGAAGTGGAGGAGCTGGTGCGCAGACGAGCGTGACCCTGAACAGCGCAGCCACACCCAAGCCTCTAGACGTTGGCATTACCGCTCCAGAAGCGTTCGGCGCGCAATCCACACCGGCAGAGGCTTGGGAGAAGTTTTTAGAAGTGAATCGTCGGCACATCAAGGATCCACAGCTGGGACTCTACGACGAAGCAGCCAAGGGCTTGATGCGTGGGGTGAGCACCGACGCCGGGCAAGATCACATCGCTCAGTTGTACGCCAACAAGGCTTCTACCGTTCGTCAGCAAGGAGACCGAGCGGCCATCCTGTTTCTAGAGGATCCGAACAACCTCTTAGCGCCGTGGTTCTTTCACAAGGCCACTTGGGGCTGGCAGCTCGACGGCAGCATGTATCCAGAAGTCGTCGGCTACAACCATCTCAACCAATGGTTCTTCAAACGTCGCGACCATCCGTATACTTTTGCTTTCAGCGACTACCATTTCGATCAGCACGGTTTTGCGTTTTATCGTCCCCAGGCGTCTGCGCAGGGTGGGGGATATCTTGGGGTAAGCGCGTACTGGTATGGCTATCAGGGTCAGGGAGTGTTGGTGTATGAAGTCGTTCGAGGAAGCCCGGCTGAACAGGCTGGCCTTGAAGTAGGGGATATCATCCTCAGTTATGCAGGTGTTCCGGTGACGAAACCAGCGGAGTTCACGAAGCGCATTCGCGCGGATCAGCCCGGCGAAACCGTCACCCTTGAAATCGTCCGCGGAGCTTTACAAGAGCCATTAACCCTGAGGCTCGATGATGGCAGCGTGGTTGAGGTGCGTCCTGTTACTATTGCGCTCAGTCCTCCGAAAAGGCTGACGGTGCGTGCGACGTTAGGCGAACGCTGAGGCAACACGGATGCACGAGTCCTACGAAGCGATCTTGGAAAAGCAACTCTCGATGACTGAGCAAACTTGGAAGCGTCTCCAAGAGCTGGGGGCGACGAAAGAAACGCCGTTGCAACTTGATTTCGCGTTTGACGCTCCCAACCGCGAGGCTGCGGAGTCGTTGCAAGGGTTGCTGGAAGAGGAAACAGACTACGCTGTTCGCGTGGAATCGGAAGGGATGTTCAAGAAGACCCACCGCGTCAGTGGAACGACGCAGCCGACGAGCGTTTCCGAAGAAATTCTGAAACAATGGGTCGATTGGATGGTCACCGCCGGCTTGAAACATGATTGCGTCTTCGATGGATGGGGGACAGAGGTTCCCTGATGATTGGTAATTACCTTGGATCTCTCTGATGGTGTTTTCACTATGGTTTCTGACAAGGCGGTTTCATGGACCCCCCTAAGAGCACGTAGAGTCCGTCTGAGAGACGGGGTCAAGTGGCATAAGGATACTACGAGCGGTGCTTAGGAAAGGACTGGAGGAGCGCGGGCGATAGAAAGGCGGACGATGAGGACACTGCGCGGCGATTCGTCGCAGCGTGAATCGCTCAGCGCTATAAGGACAGGCGAGATAGGTGCGATAACGCAAACGGGTGGCGTTGCAGAGAAGGTGCTTTGAACCCTACAGGCACGGCAAGAATCGATAGGATGGTATACGCTCGATCCATCGTGATGGTGAGGCAGCCCGATTGTAAGAAACAAACCAGCGGTACCGATGCTCACTGCCACCTTCAAGAAACGATGAAAAGCTCGAGGATGTTTCATTGAGGACTCAGCATACCGGTGTCGTCTCTACTTGTCAATGAATGGTCTGCGGATCATGACGGCTTTCAAAGGCAGCGATCGCGGACTCGTACTTGAGGGTTCGCGCAATCGCGTCCAGGCCTTGAATGAGGTTGTCTTTGATCGCTGGGGGAATATCGAAGTGAAAAGAGATTTCCTCCGGTAGATGGAGCGTGATGCGCTGGTGCGGTAAATCCACCGTGGCCTCAAGGCCTCGGTAGCGGCTCGTCATCTGGATGATTTCCTCGACCTCAGGCTCGGATAATTCCACGGTGAGCAAGCCGTTCTTTGTGCTGTTGTTGCGAAAGATATCCGCGAAGGCGCTGACGCGCGTTTGTCCACGCAACTGCCACGGGGCAACGATTGCTTTAAACCCGTACTCTTGTAGCGCCCAGACCGCGTGCTCCCGGCTTGAGCCACAACCAAAGTTGTTGCGCGTGACGAGAATCGACGCTCCCCGAAAGCGTTCCTCGTTGAGCGCAAAGACAGGGTTTGGATTTGCATCCGGCAGGTATCGCCAATCGTGGAATAGATGAGGTCCAAAACCGGTGCGACGGATGGATTTCAAGAATTGCTTCGGAATGATTTGGTCCGTGTCCACATTGGCACGATCCAGTACTGCGATAAGCCCTCGATGGAAAGTGAATGGAGTCATTGCTAAGGTCGGTTTTGTTTAGCTCTGTGAGAGGATTTCACGCTTCGAAGGGCATTTTATCGTCGAGGAACGCACTCAGCCGCCTTTCCTCGCTGCGAAAGCTATGATTTTGGCCTCGTCGCTGTCTCAGAAAGCTGAACAGATACCCGCTAAGCACTTCGCTAATATTGAATATATTGAATGCCTGACCCCAGTCGCTCTACGCCTAAGGCGGGACTTCGGTCGGGCACTCGCCGCTTCTAAGGAATGTCGATTCTCCTATTCGTCGGATCGACTTCCATCAAAGCAGTCGCGGCTCTCTTCGATTTCTCATTTAGGTCAAAGACAAAAGCCGGTGAGAGGAATCGAACCTCCGACCCGCTGTTTACGAAACAGCTGCTCTGCCCCTGAGCTACACCGGCGCAAACGTTGAGCGGTTGGGTCTGATTCTGACGACTAGTGAGAGGACTCAGCTCTTTCGCTATCTGTGGCTTCGGCAACTTCAGCAAAGAACTCATCAGAGTTAGTATCGCGATGCTCCCACTTCTTGAAGTACTCGTCAGCCTCATCTTCGGTGAAGCGTCGGAGCGTTACCGTATGCACGGCATCGATCTCTTCGATCTTGAGGTGCAATTGACACGCAATTTCAGTACCGTACGAAGGAATCTTCAGGTCGCGCAGGAGCAGACGCATCGTCTCCATGCCGCTGAGATTCCATCGTTCGGGTGACCTAAGAATATCCCGGTTGTTGAGCTGCGCCTCTCTAAGAGTGACCTTAATCGGCTTGTCACTGCGATTGAATACTGCGATCAGGCATTCGGCGGGGGACTCTGAGTCGTCGGGGCCAAGCCAGCCAAGGGTCTGCTTGATGCCATACCAGGCATTCACAATCTTCTTGTCTCGGACCAGAAGAGCAACTCCAAACCTATTAGGAACGAGCAGTTTTCGTGCTTCGTAGATGTCAGAGTACACGACAGTAACGGGTTGACCCGTCTCATCATACTTCGTCGAAGCCATTCGGCCCTGAACCCCCTGTCCACAGCCAGAACACCACACGCTGATGAGGAGAAGCGCTGCAACAAGGCAACGATGCGGAAAGGTGACTACAGACATGGGAGCTGAGTAGTTGTCTGGTCGTGTGGCTACGTTCCTTAGCAGGGCGTTAGCAGAATACCCTCTCTGACCTGTTGTCTCATCTCATTTCCGCTTCGAAATCGCTCAAATCCGCCGATGTATCTCATGGTTACGAAACAGCTGCTCTGCCTCTGAGCTACACCGGCGAGACTATCTCACGAATTGCAGGATAACCGGAACCGCGACAATCAGAGTCAGCAAGAGAATGACTGCGGTCATCCATGACATGATGTCATTGGAACGGATAAGATGTTTTGCTAGAATTGCATTTATGACCGCGTGTGCTTTTCGTACCTCCTGTTGCATACCGGGGTCGTAATTCCGTTCACTGTCAACTATGAACTCCAATAGCTTATCGAGTTGCTTCTTTTCGCTCTTGTGCAGTGACCGAATATTGGAAACATCTCCCATTGGCTGCTTATTGTGCCTGGTTGTTTGGCTGTGTTCCTTAGCAGGGCGTTAGCAGTATACCCTGCCTGACCCGTTTGCTCGTCTCAATTCCGCTTCAAAATCTCTGGAATCCGCCGATGTATCTCATGTTTACGAAACAGCTGCTCTGCCCCTGAGCTACACCGGCAAATCGAATTCTCATAGTCAAATGGAAAGGATCTTGCCGAGTATCTTACCGGAGGGTGGCGAGTGCCGTCAATACAACGCCGCCATCCACAGAGCCGGGCGTTTCTTAGGATGGGATGTTTGGCATCGAGCCCTCGGCCTTGGCAGAGGCCGTTGAGCTTGCCATCGGACGCACAAGACTGACACATACGGTTGTGCCCATAGCGGTGCGGCTGGAAAGATGAATGGAGCCGCCATGCAGCTCGAAGTAACGCTTGGCCAATGGCAGGCCAATGCCGGATCCGGCGTAAGCCCGATTGAGTCGGCGATCGACTTGGAAAAACGGTTCGAATACCCGTTGCTGGTCTTCCTCGGGAATGCCGATGCCGGTATCGCAGATCTCGATCTTGACTTTTTCATCGGTTGCCGTAACTGTTACATCCACACGTCCGCCATCGCGATTGAATTTGACGGCGTTATCGATCAGGTATTCGAAGGCGGCGATGCAGCGGGATCGATCCACTTCCACGACCACCGGGCTTGAGGGAAGGTGCAAGGCAATGGCGATGGAACGGGTCTCTGCCAGAGGCATCACCCGTGTCAAGGCCTGCTGGATGAGTTCTTGAACGGGAAGTTCCTTAAGCTGCAGGATGATGTTAGCACCCTGCATCAGGTCGATGAGTTGCTGGAGCAAGCGATGGAGCCGCTCGTAGGCATTAATCAATATATCGACGGCGTGCTGTTGCTCGGTGGATAATTCACCCAGGGTTTTGTCGCAAAGCAAATAAAGCCACTCACTCATGAGGCATAAAGGGGTGTTGATCTCATGGGAGATTACGGCCAAGAACTGGCTCTTCATATCGTTCAGCTCGACGAGTCGGCGGTTCAACTCCTCAAGTTTGAGCAACCCCTTGCTGGTATGTTGGAGCTGACGGGTGAGGCTGATTCGTTGTTGGCATCGGTAGAGGATGGCTTGGATCTGGGTGGTGTCGAAGGGTTTGGTGATAAAGTCGCAGGCGCCCTGTTGCATCGCTTCCACAGCCCCTTCAACCGACGCGTAGGCGGTGACGACGATGACACTCAACAGGGGATCGATGTGTTTGAGTTCACGCAGCAGTTCGATGCCAGCCAGCTTGGGCATCCGAATGTCGGTGATAACGACATCGGCGTGCTTCTGAGAGAAGATATCTAAGGCCTCCAGACCGTCGTGGGCGATGCGGACCGAGCATCCGTATTCCTTGAGGATCTGCCCCAGGATGTGGCAAATCTTGGGTTCGTCATCGACTACTAACACGTCGAGGGATATATCGGGCATCGTGCTGGCTCTTTTTGAAGGGCTCAAGTTTGCTTAATAAAGCTCAAGGATGCATAACGGTTTTGAAGTCAGATAGAGTAAGTATGCCTGATACGGATATCCTCAGCAAGGGGTTGCCACTG
>JAHFGV010000013.1:39718-60069 GCA_023247255.1 Candidatus Omnitrophota bacterium
ACCTCAGTTAGGAGGCGGGTAGAAGCATATCCAACACGACCGAGGCGGCACGCGCCACAGATCCGGAAGCTCCTAACTTGTCTCGGACTTGTTGGAAGGCTTCCTGTTGGGTCTTGCGTTGCGTTTCATCCCGCAACAGACTGATGAGGGCCCGGGCGATCCGTTTGGGATGCGCTTGATGCTGAAGCAATTCCGGCACCAAGGCTCTGCCAGCAACGAGATTCACCATGGCAATGTGAGGAACCCGTACCGCCAAGCGCGCCGCCAGATAGGTGGGCCATGAGGTGCAATAAACCACGACCATAGGGACACTGTGCCAGGCAACCTCAAGGGTGGCGGTTCCGGAAGCGACAATGGCCGCCTGCATGAGCTGCAAGGCGTTGGCAATGGGAATCTCGCTGATGGACACGGCAAGTTTTTTGATTTGGCGCAGATGTTTTTCCAATTCCACTCGGTTGACGGTCGGGGCTTTAGGCACAAGAAACTGGACGCCCGGCATGTGTCTGGTGAGTTGTGTTGCAGCCCGAAGCATCAGCGGAAGGTGGCGATTGATTTCTGAAAGTCTTGAGCCGGGGAGCAGTCCCACTGTGGTACGCCAAGGATTCAATCCCAACTGTTGCAGGGTTTGTTCCTTGTTCAGAGAAACAGAAACAGAAACAGAAGACGATTCGACCAGCGGATGCCCTACCCAAGTGACCGGGATGCCTTGCTGTTTGTAGAACTGTTCTTCAAAGGCGAAGAACACTAGCATCCGACGGACATAGCGACGGATCAGTCGTAGCCGCCAACGCCCCCAGGCCCAGATTTGAGGGCTGATGTAGTAGAGGATGGGGATTCCCTGACGATGAACGAGCGGGGCGATGACTGGAAGGTTGAAATCTCCAAAATCGACGAGGACAACCAGATCCGGCCGGTGGGTCCTCAGGTGGTCTTCGAGCAGGCGCCTGGCACGGATGAATCGGCCCAGATGCCTCGCAGCGTCGAACGGGCCGATCGAGGCTGTCTGCGTCAGGTCATCGAGAAGGAGCATCCCCGCTTGCTGCATGGCAGATCCGCCCAATCCTGTGCAGACCAGGGATGGTAGTTTGTCCTTGATGGCCGCAATCAGACATGCAGCGTGGGCATCGCCCGAGGGATCCCCTGCGACAAAACAGATGGATGGCATCGTCAGCAGACAGCACACAGCTTACAGCAAATAGCAAATAGCAGATAGCAGATAGAAAGAACTGCACAGACGAATGGCATTTTCTATTTGCTATCTGCTATCGAGCTATCTGCTAACTGCTGATGGCTCTCTGCTCATTGCTGTCCTACGATGGCGCATCGCCCGCTCGATCCGCAACGCCAAAGCCAAGGCAGCCTTGCCATCCTCCCCACAGACAACGGGAGGCCGTTTGAGGCGTACCGCCCGAACGAAGGACATCAATTCCTCTTGCAGGGCAGGCCTCCGGTTCACCGGAAGAGCTACCCGTT
Organism: Candidatus Omnitrophota bacterium; assembly: GCA_023247255.1. Lineage (GTDB taxonomy): Bacteria > Omnitrophota > Gorgyraeia > Aquiviventales > Aquiviventaceae > JAHFGV01. The sequence continues at coordinate 41,192 of JAHFGV010000013.1, forward strand.
GGATGGTGCGTCCGCGTCGCTTGGCCAACTCCACCGTCTGTTCCTTGTAGTCAATGGAAAGGTAGCTGTCTTCTTGAATGACTCGGATGCGTCGGATCGTTTCATCGCTGACGCGGCTGGCCGTGAGGTTCGCTATACAACCCGAGGAGAAACTCAGCCTGGCATTGGCCATATCCTCGCTGTTTGACAGGACACAGACCCCTAAGGATTCCACACGCACGATCGGACAGCGCATCAACGCAAGAAGCAGGTCCAGATCATGAATCATGACGTCCAGGACGACGCTCACATCCGTTCCGCGGAAAGGATAAGGAGACAGTCGGTGCACTTCGATGAAGCGGGGATGAGTCAGATAGCGCAGCGCCATCCGAATGGCAGCGTTGAAGCGTTCCACATGTCCGATTTGGAGGATGCAACCCCGCTTGCGAGCCATGCGAATGAGGGCGTTGGCTTCAGCCAGGCGCGTGCTGATCGGTTTTTCAATCAAAAGATGAATGCCCTCAGAGAGCAAGGCAAGACCCAGAAGCCCATGCAGCGTCGTCGGTACGGCGAGGCTGAGTGCGTCCACACGTCCTACCAGGCCTCGGTAATCGGTCAGGGCCGCACAGTGCAGCGCCTTTCCAACCATCCGAGATCGAGTCGCATCGCTGTCACAGACGGCCACCAAGCGAACCCCGGGAAGCTGAGCGTAGATTTGGGCATGCCTGGCTCCGAGATGGCCCACACCCACAACACCGACGCGAAGGGGTCGACTCATTATTGATGTTTTGCAAAATGCATCGAGGTTAGTGGCAACACTCACGTCTGTTTCATGAGTCATGTTCCCATGCATTTACTGACGAGAAGTCTAGCAGAAGTAGTTGCGAGACGTCAACTGATGTGCTAGCATACTCTAGCTTATGTCTACATACCTTCGCCTCCTCCGATTCATTAAACCGCATCTACGTGTGTTCGGGATGGCCATCCTGTACATGGTCGGCTCGACTGTGCTCAATGGCGTCCAGTTGGGGTCCGTCTTTGTGTTGGCGGATAGGATCGTTACGGACGAGATAATCCCTAACCCGGCGTGGCTTCCCCACTGGCTTCTAGGCGTCGTCGATTGGCTGAACCACGCGGATCGGGTCCCGCTGGTGGGTTTTTTCGCCTGCACCATTCCCGTTCTGTTTTTGCTGAAGGGGCTCTGTGATTTTTGGCAGAGTTTCTTTATGACCGATACCGCCCAGCGTGTGATTCGGGATCTGCGTCAGAGATTGTTCGACCATTTCATAGACCTGTCCATCGACTATCACACCAAGGCCTCCACAGGTACGCTGATGTCTCGGATCCTTTATGATACCGGTATCGTTCAGAATTCCATCACCGAGGGATTCACCGATCTCACCCTGCAGAGCCTCCATGTGATGATGTACCTGGCGATTGCCTTGGCGATTGACTGGAAGCTGTCCCTGGTTATTTTAGTCATGGCACCCCTGATTGGGTGGCCCATCGCCCGGATCGGCCAGGTGCTCAAGAAACTTTCCCATCAAAGCCAGACAGCGATGGGGAAACTCACTTCCACCATTCACGAGTCTCTTTCCGGTATCCGCGTCATCCAAGCTTTTCTGGCCCATTCCGAAGCGCGCGCCAAGTTTGAATCGGTCAATATGCATTCCTATCAGATCCAGCGCAAGCTCCAGAAGCGGATGACAGCCCTGTCGCCTCTGACGGAATTCATCGGATCCTGCGCGGGAGCCTGGTTCTTCTGGTACGGAGCCAGGCAGGTGCTCTCCGGGGTAATGACGCTGGGGACTTTCCTTGTATTTTTGGGAGCGATGCTGTCGCTCATTCGTCCCTTTAAGCGGCTGGCGCGTCTGCACGGAATCAATCAACAGGCCCTGGCTTCTGCCGAGCGTATTTTCAACGTTCTGGACACTTCCTCCAGTGTGAGGGAGCTTGCGCAGGCGCGGGTCCTGAGCCGGTTTCATCGAGAAATCCGCTACGAGCACGTGTCCTTTCACTACGACCAGCGCCCGGTTCTGCGCGACGTTTCGCTGACCATTGCCTTCGGAGAAACGCTGGCCGTAGTCGGACCCAGCGGAGGCGGAAAGACGACCCTCATGAACCTGCTGCCGCGTTTTTTCGATGCCAGCTCCGGTCGGGTGCGCATCGATGGCATTGACGTCCGGCACGTCACACTGTCCTCCCTGCGTGAGCAGATCGGTTGGGTGACGCAGGAGACCTTTTTGTTCAATGATACCGTGCGGGAGAATATCGCCATCGGCCGTACCCAGGCGAGTCTTGAGAACATCATCACGGCGGCCAAGATGGCCAGCGCCCATAGCTTCATCAGCAGGCTTCCGAAAGGTTATGACACGATAATCGGGGAGCGGGGAAGCTTACTCTCCGGGGGGGAACGCCAGCGGCTGGCCATTGCGCGGGCGCTTTTGAACGACCCACCGATCATCATCCTGGATGAAGCCACCAGCCAGTTGGATGCCGAATCCGAACATTTGATTACCGAAGCCTTGGAGCATCTGACGCGCGAACGGACCGTTGTGATCATCGCGCATCGGCTTTCCACAGTCCGTCTCGCCCAACGGATTGTGCTCATCCAGGAAGGGCGCATCGTGGAATCAGGAAGTCACGACGAGCTCCTGCAAAAGAGCCCGCTTTACCGCAGGTTCTGTGAGCTTCAGCTCATGGACGCAGGGTCGAGTCGTTCCTCTCTGGACTCCGTATCCGGTGTCGCTTAGGGTTCGTTAAGAAATGACTGCGCTATTTGGCCGTGGGGATTTTGACTCAGGGCAAGGCGCGAAGAGCGAGCATTCTCGATGAGGATGTAAGCGATGAGCAACGCAGCCATGGGTCAAAAGCCCCCGGTCAAATGGATGCAGTTATTTCTTAACGAACCCTTAGCCGATGGCAGCACACCGATTGAGGAGTCTCAAGGGGCGTTCGTTTAAGTGAGGGGAGTGGGGTATGGAAAGATGATGATGCCTTTGATTCGTGAGCTTTTGGATGCGGGGGTACATTTTGGCCATCAGACCAAACGCTGGAATCCGAAGATGAAACGGTTCATCTTTGGCAGTCGCGCCGGGATCTATCTTATCAACTTGGAGCAGACCGCCCAGTTGCTTCAGCAGGCGGGCGATGTGCTCGAAGACATCGCTGCGCGGGGGCAGCTCATTTTATACGTCGGCACCAAGAAACAAGCCAAACCCATTGTGGTTGCCGAAGCGCAGCGTGCAGACATGCCATTTGTCGTCAACCGCTGGTTGGGGGGAAGCCTAACCAACTTTCAGACCATCAAAAAGAACATCGATCAGTTGCAACAGCTCCGCACGCAGAAAGCGGATGGATTTTTCGAGCGCATATCGAAGAAGGACGCCAAACAGCTTTCCCATGACCTGGAGAGGCTTGAGGAAAACTACGGAGGGCTCTCCAGTATGGATCGTCTGCCGGGGTGCTTGTTGATCGTCGACACCAAACGGGAGCAGATTTCGGTGCGCGAGGCCAATCGCCTGCAGATTCCGATCGTCGCCCTCTGTGACACCAACGCCGATCCGGATCTGATCGCCTACCCGATTCCAGGAAATGACGATGCGATTCGTTCCATCCGTCTGGTGGTTTCTCGGTTGACCGATCGCATCATCGCCGGGCGAGAGCGGGCTGGACTGGTTGCGCAAGCCCAGCCTCAAGCAGCCTCCGAGAGCTCCTCGGTTTCAGAGAAGGAACGCCCCTTGGAATCTCGGGCAGCCATTGCAGAGACTGCTGGAGGCGTCGATGCAGCCGCAGGGGCGGGGCCATGAAAATGGATCTGGCGGTATTGAAAACGTTGCGGGAACAGACGGGTCTATCCGTCAATGAATGTCGTCTTGCCCTGGAATCTTCGGGCGGCGATCCGGGTAAGGCCCGTGAATTTTTGCAGAAGAGGCATGTCCAACTGGCTCAAAAGCGCCAGGGCAAAGCAACCACAGAAGGACGCCTCGGCTCGTATCTTCACCATGATGGAAGGCTGGCTGCGCTGGTTGAGGTCAACTGCGAAAGCGACTATGTGGCGCGGACCGAAGAATTCCAGAAGTTCTGCAAGGACGTTGCCATGCAGGTGGCTGCGATGAGTCCCCGCTACCTCAGTCTGAAAGAAGTGCCATCGACTGGTGGGCAGAATCAGAATACAGAAGCACTCAAGGCGGCCTGTTTGTTGGAGCAGCCCTTTGTGAGGGATTCGGGTGTTACGATTCACGAGTTGTTACAGGCCTTGATTGCCAAGACGGGAGAGCAAGTGGTGATCCAGCGGTTCGTCAGAGTGGCCGTCGGGGAATCCACCCATGCCAGTGAACAGCCAGCCTGAGGCAACGCTTGCCGTGTCCAAACAACGGGCGTCAAAATCGTCGGCAGCAGCTTTGACTACCCCCTACAAACGAATTGTCTTGAAGATCAGTGGAGAGGCCCTCCAAGGGGATCTGAGGTTCGGCATCGATCCCCGGATCCTGGATGATCTTGCCCGGCAGATCAAGGAAATCAGAGAACTGGGCGTTCAAGTCACCGTCGTTGTGGGGGGCGGCAACATCTTCCGAGGCATGCAGACTTCCTCGGTGACAGGCATGGAACGGGCCACGGCCGATTACATGGGGATGCTTGCCACCGCGATCAACGGCATTGCCCTGCAAGATGCCCTGGAGCGGATGCATGTCCATACGCGGGTGCAATCGGCCATCGAGATTGCCAAGGTCGCCGAGCCCTATATTCGCAGACGCGCCATACGCCATCTTGAAAAAGGCCGTGTCGTCATCTTTGTGGGTGGAATCGGAAGCCCCTTTTTTACCACCGACACCACGGCGGCATTGCGGGCCATGGAGATTGGAGCCGATGTCGTTCTCAAGGCCACCAACGTCGACGGCGTTTACTCCGACGATCCCGCGATCAATCACAAGGCCAAGCGATTCACAACCATCAGCTTCTTAGACGTGCTCAAGAAAGGTCTCAAGGTTATGGATGCCACTGCCGTCAGTTTGTGCATGAGCGGTCAAGTGCCGATTATCGTTTTCAACATTCGCAAGGCTGGCAACATCAAACGGGTTGTTTGTGGCGAGCCGGTGGGTACCCAAGTCATCAATCGTAAGGGGCGAGCGCCCCACTCAGTCAGTGGCCAGTGACTAGGAGCCATTTCAGAAACCCAGTTCCATTGCGGATTGGGAATTGCGGATTGAAAGACGGTATGATCGGCAATCGAAATTCCAAGGCAGTTCCTTGGCAGTTTCTTTGAACGTCCTAAGGAGCTCGAAGGAAGATGAGCCTTCAATCAAAGAGCCGAGGAAATTGTCGATTGACGATTGTCGATTTTCGATTGAACGGCCGTCTTCCAATCGACAATCCAAAATCGACAATCGAAAATTCCAACCTGAACCCCCAGCATCTTTCCATTGAGCTTCGAACCCAGAACCCTGAGCCAAGAGGGGTTTTTCAGCGTCCTGTTAGGGATGGACGGTAGACGATACAGGCCAAGGAGAAAATGACTCCATTACAGCAGTTCTATCATGATTATGAAGAAAAGATGAAACGGGCCGTCGAAGTCCTCAAGCGGGAGCTTTCCGAACTACGGGGTGGACGTGCCAGCCCAAATCTTCTTGAGCACGTGACGGTTGATTACTATGGTTCCGCGACGCCTCTGAAGCAGCTGGCGGCCATCACAGCACCCGAGCCTCGGTTGCTTGTGATCCAGCCGTGGGACGCGAAACTGGTCACAGAGATCGAAAAGGCGATTCAAAAAGCCAAACTAGGTGTCTCACCGCTGGTCGATGGAAAGATCGTTCGTCTGCCGATTCCATCGCTCACCGGGGAACGGCGGGCGGAATTGATCAAATTAGCGGCCAAGATGGCCGAGGAAGGGCGCATCTCTATCCGAACCATCCGCCGCGATGCCAACGAAACAGTCAAGAAACTTAAAGCGACAAACCGAGCAACAGAGGACGACGTGACCGAGTCCCAAACGCATGTCCAGAAGTTGACCGACAAGTACATTGAACAGATCCAAGGCATTCTCAAGGCTAAAGAACAAGAGCTCAACACAGCCTAATCCTACCCGAATCGCGCAATGCCCCTCTAAAGGGTGATTCATGAGCCCCGCTTTTGTTTCCCAACTCAAAGAAAAACTTCGACCCCACCTATCCGATCTTCTGGCCGGAAAGGAAGCTGGAGGGATTTTATCTTTTGCGGACCGGCAGACCCTTCAGGAGAAGCTTGAGCTTTTGGCGAATAAGACATTGAGTCCAGCCTGGCGCAAAGATCTCACCCATACCCAGCGTGAAAGTCTCGTTCGCGAATTGCTCGATGAGATCATTAGTGGACCCGCCTCATCGGGCAAGACTACTTTGACGAACGCCTTAGCCGCGACCATTCCGACTAGCGAGCGTATCGTCCTGATCGAGGATCCCGCGGAGTTGCGATTGCCCGATCATCATAGCGTTCGTCTGGAGGCTCGTCCGCCCAACATCGAAGGGCGCGGGGAAATCACGATCCGTCATTTGGTCAAGCGGGCGTTACATATGTGTCCTGACCGGATCATCGTCAGCGAGGTGCTCAGCGCCGAAACCTTGGATATGCTCCAGGCCATGAATAGAGGGCACGATGGATCCCTGACGACCCTGCATGCCAACAGTCCTGCCATACCATTGACCGTATTGAGACCATGGCCATGATGTCACAACTGGAAATGTCTCAGTTGGCGGTGGAACGGCAAACGCGATCGGCCATCGATTTGGTCATTCAGATTGAGCGCTTTGCGGATGGCAAGCGCCAGGTGACGCATATCAGCGAAGTCCGAAAGGGCAAAGACCTGCCTCGGCCTCCCGCGGCGGACTTGTTTCTGATTACTGAAGGTCCCTCCAAAGCCCAACGGATTTTACGGTCTACCAGTGCCACACCCAGCTTTCTAGGGCGACTATCCAAAAGTGGAATGGAGATTCCTTCCAACCTGTTTATGAAAAAATCCGAAGGATCTCCTTGATCGGGTATTCTTGCCTCCGTCATTTGTCCGTAACCCATCCCTGTTTGTTATAATAAAACCTCTTAGGGTCTTGTTTTTGCAATGACTGTGTTCTTTGCCATGTGGGCCGCTAGCTCATCAGGTAGAGCAACAGCCTTTTAAGCTGTGTGTGCTGGGTTCGAGTCCCAGGCGGCCCAGTTACTTTACCTCAATTCCAAGCGATTGGGTCGAGAAAGAGGTTCCATCGTAACTTCCCTCTCCCTTTTTTCAGGGAGAGGGGGGAAGAATGCCCATGCTAATTCCTGAAGCGCCGTAAAGATAGACGAGACACGATGTGCGCGCTTTTTCTCCGATCGTGAGACCCATGCGCATCGTAATCACCTACGGCCAGCGTCCTCCCTACCCACCCTTTGGACGCCATCTGGCTCAGGCGTTTAGAGATCTCAGCCACCCCAGTTGGTTGGTTTGCGTGCGTGACCGACCCTGGTGGGGCAGTGTCTTGAAGCGTCTGGGACGCAAGCGCATCCACCGTCAGTGGGATCAAAAAACCTGGGCCCATGCGAAATTGCATCAGGCCCTGCTGCGCTATCGTCCCGATGGGGTGTTGGACATCGGCGGAGATCTGTTTGAGTCGACCGCGCTGCGTGAAATGAGCCGGCGGTTCGGCAATCGATTCGCCGTGTGGCTCATCGAGGGTCCCTATCGGGATGCCCATTTGCCCCTCGCAGAATATGCCGCCGTAGCTTCTAGCTCCCGTGCGACCGTCAGGGAATTGTGCACCCAGGGTTTGTCATCCGCCCGCTATCTGCCCTTTGCCACTGAGCCGAGATGGTTTCGCCCGGCTGCGTGGCAGCCTGACTATCGTAGCCATCGCGTGGGATTTGTGGGTGCGGGTAGCAGGCGCAGGGCTGCGTTCTTTGAACGGATAAGCGATTTCGGTTTGTCCATCTGGGGTACCGAATGGCACGGGCTTGGCGTCGAGAGACTCGCCCCAACCATCCGGAGCTACCGTGGCGTGTTCGGAAAAAAAGTGGTGCGTTGTTACCAACGTTCGCATATTCAGTTGAGTGTGCATCGGGAGCATATGTTCCATGAAGCGCTTTCGAGTCATCCGGTTGCGACTGGACTCAACTTCAGACACTTTGACGTCCCCTCCTGTGGCACGTTGTTGTTGAGTGAATGGGTCGAGGAACTTCCGGAAGCGTTTGTTTCGGGAAAGGAAATGGACACCTTCACTTCTCCCGATGAATTGCGAGAGAAAATCCGCTATTATCTTTCACATGAGTCTAGCTGGCAGAAATTGGTACAGGCTGCCCGCGCGAGGGTCTTAAAGGATCACACCTGTCACCACCGCGCACGCGAGTGGATACGCATGTTCGGTTCGAAGTGATCTTAAACGGTTGAAAGATGCCGCTTCCTTCAACGATTAAGAAAATCTCAGACACCGTGTGGGAGATTCCTTCCTCCTATAAGTCTGGCATGCGGGTTCCGGCACGGATCTACGCCACGGAGAAACTCCTTCATGAGATGGACGATGGGGTGATTGACCAAGTGACCAACGTGGCGATGCTTCCGGGTATCGTCAGGTACGCCCTGTGCATGCCGGACGGCCACTGGGGATATGGCTTTCCCATCGGTGGCGTGGCGGCTATGGATGCGGATGAAGGGGTGATCTCTCCTGGCGGAATCGGTTTTGACGTCAACTGTGGAATGCGGCTGGTCGTGACGAACCTCACGCATGACGATGTGAAGCCGCACCTGCGTACATTGGTCGACCGCCTTTTCGAGCGTGTGCCTGCCGGTGTGGGAAGCAGCGGTTTCTTGCAACTCTCACACAAGGAATTCCGTCAGCTCGTCGAGCAGGGGGCCCGATGGTGTATCCGTCGAGGGCTGGGCTGGGAGCAGGACCTGGAGCGCACCGAGGAAAGCGCCTGTATATCCGGCGCTGACTCCAATAAGATCAGCGATAAAGCGATCGAGCGGGGTGTGGATCAGGTGGGGACGCTCGGTTCCGGCAACCACTATCTGGAGATTCAAGTCGTCAGACCCGAAAACGTCTTCGACCGGAAGCTGGCTGAGGCTTTCGGCATCACGATTCCCAACCAAGTAGTCGTTATGTTTCATTGCGGCTCCAGAGGTTTCGGCCATCAGGTCGCGACGGACTATCTGCAGGTTTTCCTCAAAGCGATGCCGCGATACAACATCAGCGTGCCGGATCGGGAACTGGCCTGCGCGCCGTTTCATTCCCCCGAGGGCCAGGATTACTTCGCTGGGATGAAATGCGCCATCAATATGTCATTCGCCAATCGCCAGGTGATCTTGCATCGAATCCGCGAGGTCTTCTCGAGTGTCTTCGGCCGAAAACCCGAAGCCCTTGGAATGCACATGGTCTACGACGTGGCTCACAATACGGCTAAGCTGGAGCGACACCGCGTCGATGGCAAGGAGCGTAGTCTGCTCATCCACCGCAAAGGCTCCACTCGCGCCTTCGCTCCTCGGATGGAAGGTCTCGCCGCGTCTCACCAGGAGACGGGACAGCCGGTCATCATCGGGGGAAGCATGGAAACCGGATCGTACCTGCTTGTCGGTGTGCCGTCGGGCGCCGACAGTTTTTTCACCACCGCCCACGGAAGCGGCCGGACGATGAGCCGCGCCAAGGCGAAGAAACTCTACAACGGCAGGCAACTGCAACAACAGATGGAAGATCGAGGCATCTACGTCCGCAGCGTTTCCTACGCCGGGCTTGCGGAAGAAGCGGGGGATGCGTATAAAGATATCGATGCTGTTGTGGATGCAACGGAGCGCGCGGGAATCAGCAAACGAGTGGTGCGTTTCATCCCGATCGGTAACGTCAAAGGCTGATGGAAAAACTCAAGGTTGTCCATTCCCCGATGTCGAAGCGTATCATTGTAGCTTGCTATGGGCTGCGGGCAAGAACACAAATCATCAACGCTGATCACACGCACGGCCCTGAGCCCCGAACCCAGAACCCTGAGCCAAGAGGGGTTTTTCAGCATCCTGTTAGTGCCTTAGCGCACTCGCATCTGGATAGTGAGCTAAAGGCCTGCGAGCTGTTCCATGCCCTATGAGTTCCTGGAGGATGTGGCGACAGCCGATGTCGCTTTCATCGCTAGAGGCGAAAGCATAGAGGATCTCTTCTGCGCCGCTGCGGATGCTACAATGAACGTCATGGTGACTGATCTGTCGACGATTGACCGCAGCCTTGAGCGATCGGTCAACGGTGAAGCAGAGGCGTTGGATCTTTTGCTGGTCAATTGGCTTCAGGAGCTGATCTATTACAAGGATGCCCAGCGATTGCTCTTACGTGCAGCCAGTGTCACGATTGAACGCGGGCACAAACCCCTACGTCTATCGGGAGTGCTTTCCGGGGAGCCGATGAATCCTCAGAAACACGAGCTGAACGCGGACGTCAAGGCGGTTACGCTCCATCGACTGCGCGTCGAACAAACGCCAAAAGGATGGGAGGCTTTCGTCATTCTCGACATCTGAGTCAGTGCTGAGGTTTTGCAAAATGCATCGATGTTAGTGGCCAAGTGGCCCAAGGCCAAGAAGAAAGTAAATCATGATCCTAAGCTCTAGGACTTACGTCTGTGTCATGTTTCATGGTTTATGTGTCATGAAAAAGCGGAAAATAAACAGGCATCTCAAGCATAGCCAAAGGGGCTCTTTTGCTTTCCATGACTCATGACACATAAAACATGACACAATCCTCATTGCTTCTCTTGGAATAGGACACAACACTCGGTCGACGCGTTGGCTATTTTTGCAAAAGCCCAGTCAGTGGTCAGTAACTATACAGCAATGTGGAGGTAACCAGCCGTGCTTGATCTGAAATGGTTGCGGGAAAATCCGGATGCCATTCGAGAGGCGCTGAAGCGTCGACGGGTTCCGTTTGACTTGGAGCCGCTGCTGCAAATCGAAAAGCAGCACCGTGCGCTCCTCACCCGAATTGAGGAACAGCGTCATGCGCTTAAGAAAGCGTCCGAGGTATTTGCGCGTAACAAGGCTAAGGGTGAGGCGCCACCAAAGGATCTGAAGAAATTATCCGACGACATCGCGGCCCACGAGCGTTCTTTGAAAGACTTGGAGGGTGCGATCTTTCGACAGGTGGCAGTCGTCCCGAATATTCCTCACGCATCCGTTCCTGATGGAGATGCGCGTGCAAACTCGATCGTCCGGACGCAAGGCGACAAACCGGCATTTACGTTTTCCCCGAAGACGCACTTGGAACTTGGGGGATCTTTGGGTTTGCTCGATTTTCCGCGAGCGGCCAAGGTAACGGGGTCTAACTTTCCCCTCTACACCGGCAAGGGAGCGCGATTGGAGCGGATGCTTTTAAACTGGATGCTCGACGTTCAAACGAAAGAACACGCATACACCGAAGTCTCGCCGCCTTTTCTCGTCAATCGCGCCTCCATGTTCGGCACAGGGCAGCTTCCGAAATTCGAGGAGGATATGTATCGGCTCAAAGACGACGATCTCTTCCTAGTGCCTACCGCGGAGGTGCCTCTAACGAACCTCCATCGGGACGAAGTCATCGAGGAAGATCAACTGCCGCTACGCTATACTGCTTACACCCCTTGTTTCCGTCGGGAAGCCGGCGCCTATGGCAAGGAAACGAAAGGGTTGATTCGGGTCCATCAGTTTGACAAGGTTGAGCTGGTCAAGTTCGTCAAGCCACAGACTTCCTACGATGAACTGGAACGCCTGGTGTGCGATGCAGAAGCTATCCTGAAGCGATTGGGATTGCACTATCGCGTCGTGTGTCTGGCTGCGGGCGATCTTGGGTTTTCGGCAGCGAAGTGTTACGATCTTGAGGCCTGGGCGCCGGGGCTGAATCAATATCTCGAAGTATCCAGTTGCAGCAATTTTGAGGACTTTCAGGCTCGGCGCGCCAATATCCGGTATCGCCAAGCCTCGACGAGAAAAGTCGCCTATGCGCACACCCTCAATGGCTCCGGGCTGGCTCTGGCTCGCACCTTGGTTTGTCTCTTGGAAACCTACCAGTTGGCGGATGGCCATATCCGGATTCCTGAAGTGCTACGCCCTTACCTCGATGGCATCGATCGGTTCTAACGTACAAAGTTTCTTTGCGCGACTGCTCAAGATCCTCATGGTCTTCTCTCTTCTCCCGCTGACCATCGGCCTATGGCTGGGAGTGCTCGAACAATTGGAAATAACGATTGTCGCTGGAGATTCCCTCAGACACTGGATGGGTTGGGGATTCGTCACCTACGTCTGGTGCCACCTGTTGCTGTATCGGCCTGTAGGATTTTTCCAAGCAAGCCATAAGCTTTTTTCTGCTGTGGCCGGTTGGCTCTTCGGAGGCCAAGTGGGCACGGTTGCCAGCTCTGCGGGAAAAGAGAAGGGAAAAGGCAAAGAAAAAGAGCAGCCCTCAACCGCCGTGGTTAAAAGTACATCGACGGATCAGGGATCGACACTCGTGGCGTTCAGCCCCTACGTCATCCCTTTCTACGCCATTTGCTTGTGTATTGCCGGGTGGGCGCTCAGGAAATGGAAGCCGCAATGGTTTTTCATCGAACTGCTGTTGTTCTGTTTGGGAATGGCGATGGCTTTCCATTGGATCATGACGGCGGACGCCCTTCAGCAGCAGCGCTCGCGCTGGCACATCGAGACTTATCTGCTGGCGGTTGAGTTGGTCTTCATCCTGACGCTATTGATAGCCACTGCCTGTCTACCGTGGATTACGCCGGAATTCTCCTTCGGTCAAGCGCTCGCCACCAGCCTGTCGCACACACAGCAGCTTTATTCCACAACCATCCAGCAGCTGTTCTTTTGATTCAACCCCTGCTCACCGACACCGGATTCGATTGTGACAGATAAATTTCGCAAAGCGAAATTTATGGAGGAGTGGCTCGAGAGGCCTAAGGCGGCGGTTTTGAAAACCGTTGTCCACGCAAGTGGACCGCAGGTTCGAATCCTGCCTCCTCCGTTTCTCATAATGGCAGGATTCGAAGGGAGGAGCGACTTAGATTAACATCGATGCGACGAATAGGAGCATCGATATTCCTTGGGAGCGCCGGCTGGCCGACCTGGAGCGAGCCAATGCGAGCGGAAGGCGCCGAATCCTGCCTCCTCCGTTTCTCATAATGGCAGGATTCGAAGGGGTCTAACTGGAGAGGATAATGATGCTCAACCAACAGGAATTACAACGCCTCTTGAAAGACATTGAGTCGGATCGTGTCGAAAGAACACGTGCGACTACGAAAACAGAAAAAGATAAGATCTGTGAAGCAATCTGTGCCTTTGCTAATGACTTTCCCAATCATCGACAGCCAGGTTATTTATTCATCGGTGTTGACCCTCAAGGGAATCCTGTAGGAATCAGTGTTACTGACAAGCTTTTAGAAGAGTTGGGCGCTATCCGCTCAGACGGCAATATCTTACCTACGCCAGCGATGACTGTTGAAAAAACGGGACTCAATGGTGCTGAGTTTGTCATCGTAGAGGTCTTCCCTTCAGACCTTCCTCCTGTGCGCTATAAAGGAAGGGTGTGTATACGCGTGGGACCAAGAAGGGCAAATGCTTCCGAGCAGGAAGAACGCATACTTTCAGAACGCCGAATTGCCTCGCACCCGAACTTTGATGCAACACCCTGTCAAGAATGCACACTCGACGATTTGCACTTAGACTTGTTCCGCTTCAATTATTTACCTAACGCGATTACTGCGGACATTCTTAAAGAGAACAATCGTGACATCGCAGGGCAAATGGCGTCGCTGCGTTTCTATGACTTGAAAAGACAATGCCCGACTGTGGCAGGGGCTTTGTTGTTTGGCAAGGGTCCCATCCAATGGGTTCCTGGCGCTTATGTTCAGTTTGTACGCTATGATGGGGAACAGTTGGTAGATAAGCCGCTCAATGAACGACGTTTTTCGGGAGACCTCCTGACCTTATTACGCGAGCTAGATGCCTTCTTGCCGTTACAGCTTCAATCACGGCCAGAGGCATCCAGTGCTTTGCAGGAAAAACTTGTTCAGGAATATCCCACAGTGGCATTGCGTGAATTGCTTATGAATGCCGTCATGCATAGATCATACGAGTCAACAGCACCTATCCGTTTTTATTGGTTTAACAACCGCGTCGAGATACAGAGTCCGGGTGGTCTTTATGGGGAAGCCAGGCCTGAGAACTTCCCCCGGCAGAATGCCTATCGAAATCCGGTAATCGCAGAGGCCATGAAAGTGCTGGGTTATGTCAATAAGTTTGGCGGTGGCGTTCTGCGCGTTCAAAAGGCGCTTGCTGCAAACGGAAACCCTCAGGCAGAGTTTACACTGGGTCAAGCCACCTATTTTTTGGTAACTATTCGGAGGGTCCAATGAAAACCATAGCTTTCTTTAACAATAAAGGGGGCGTCGGCAAGACCTCTCTGGTATACCATCTCGCCTGGATGTATCAGGAACTGGGTGTGACGGTTATAGCAGCAGATTTAGATCCTCAGGCAAATTTGACCTCTATGTTCTTGGAAGAAGACCGCCTTGAAAAGGTGTGGCCTGATGGAGAACATCCAAGGAGCATCCTAGGCTCAGTCCGTCCTATTCTTAAGGGAACCGGAGATATTCAACCTCCTTCTGTGGAGTCAATCACAGAGAATCTTGGGTTGATTATTGGAGACTTGGGTTTGTCCGGCTTTGAGGATAGACTCTCGGACGCGTGGCCGAGGTGTAATGATGGAGACGAAGCGGCTTTTCGTACCATCTCGGCTCTCTTTCGTATCATCTATGCGGCTGCCCAGCAGCATGGCTCTAGCCTAGCTCTTATTGACATAGGTCCCAATCTAGGCGCGATTAACAGGGCAGCAATGATTGCTACCCAGCACATCATCGTTCCATTAGCTCCGGACCTCTATTCTTTGCAAGGATTGCGCAACCTTGGGCCTACCTTGCGCCGATGGCGGGCTGAATGGGGGGAACGCCTTAAGAAGAACCCGGATAAAAACTTGATGCTGCCCAAAGGAGAAATGCAGCCGGAGGGTTATGTAATTATGCAGCATGCCGTACGCAGTGACCGTCCTGTCAAGGCCTACGGGAAATGGATGGACCGCATTCCGGGCGAATACAGAGACTCGGTTCTGGATAAAAAGCAGCTTGGTGGGAACTATCCTCCTGTTGGAGATGATCCGTATTGTTTGGCATTGCTGAAACACTTCCGCAGTCTTATGCCGATGGCGATGGAGGTCCGCAAGCCCATGTTTTCTCTGAAACCCGCAGATGGGGCACTCGGTGCCCATTTGGCGGCGGTGCAGGATTGTCGCAAGGATTTTGAAGCGTTGGCAAGAAAGATTGCCAAGCACTGCAGCGTGATCTTACCCTAACACGAACAGTGAGGCTGGTGAACCTGGAGAGGTGGCTCGAGTCCGGTTGAAGGCGCCGCTCTCGAAAAGCGGTAGGGGCGCAAGTCCCTCGTGGGTTCGAATCCCACCCTCTCCGTCGTTTCTCAACCTCAGTAAGAGAGTGGGATTCGAACCCTGAAGGGGTGCGGGGAAACTATAGTTCCCCCGCGCAGTAGGAGGGGAGAACTGAGGGGAACGCTGGGTTCCCCTCAGGAAGCGAGTATTAGCGAGCGACGGTTCGAATCCCACCCTCTCCGTCGTTTCTCAATCTCAGTAAGAGAGTGGGATTCGAAGGGAGGCACGACTGAGCTTAACGTCGATGCGACGAACAGGAGCATCGACATTCCTTTGGAGCGCCGGGTGGACGATCCGTAGCGAGTCGAAGACGAGCGGAGGACGCCGAATCCCACCCTCTCCGTTTCGAGTTAGGCAGGACCAGTCGAGTGCGCAGATGCCGTCGAATCGGCAAGTGTGGGTCGGATTCGAACCCCCAAGGGGTGTGGGGAGAATTATACTGAGGTTTTGCAAAATGCATCGAGATTAGTGGCCAAGTAGCCCATGGCCAGGAAGAAAGTAAATCATGATTCTAAGCTCCAGTACTCACGTCTGTGTCATGTTTCATGAGTCATGTGTCATGAAAAAGCAGAAAATAAACAGGCATCTCAGACAGGGCCAAAGTGCTCCTTTTGCTTTCCATGACTCATGACTCATGAAACATGACACAGTCCTCATTACTTCTCTTGGGACATGACACAACACTCGGTCAACGCGTTGGCTATTTTTGCAAAAGCCCAGTTATAGTTTCCCCACGCAGTTAGGAGGGGAGAACTGAGGGGAACGTAGAAATTTTGCTGCGCAAAATTTCTGAAACCATTAAACTGGTTTAACCCCAATCGAAACTTTTGCGAAGCAAAAGTTTTGGAGAGGTGTCTGAGCGGTTGAAAGAGCACGCTTGGAAGGCGTGTGGCTGCCCACAAGGTGGCTCCCGGGTTCGAATCCCGGCCTCTCCGTTGCGAACTCGGTATAATCGACTAAGTAGGCAAGTGCTATCGAATCAGCAAGTGTGGCTGGGATTCGAAGGGAGGCGCGACTGAGATTAACGTCGATGCGACGGATAGGAGCATCGACATTCCTCGGGAGCGCCGGCTGGCCGACGTGGAGCGAGCCGAAGGCGAGCGGAAGGCGCCGAATCCCGGCCTCTCCGTTCCGGATTCGGCATAATCCGATCAAGTACGCAGGTGCTATTGAATCCGCACCTGTGGGTGGGATTCGAAGGGAGCGCCGACTTAGATCAACGTTGCTGCGACGAACAGGAGCAGCGACCTACCTTTGGAGGCGCGGCTGCCCTACCTGGAGCGAACGGAGTGAGCGGAGGGAGGCGAGTCCCGGCCTCTCCGTTGCGAATGAAAATTTACCAAGTAGACAGAACAAGATTGCATGATAGAAATCGTTGCAGATGTTGATGAACGAGATTCAGGCATGCTCACCCGAATTCCTCAAGTGGGTCTGTGCAGCGCAGAGGCCATCTTGAAGCACTTTGGAAGTCTCGAACACCTGCTGGCCGCGTCCGAGAGCAATCTTCGATGAGCTAAGGGTATTGGTCGAAAGCAAGCCTCAACCATTCATCATGTCTTGCATGAACCTGTCGCGGAATATCGGACATATTAACCGATACAAAATTTTTGCCAGCAAAAATTTTGCGCCCATAGCTCAATTGGATAGAGCGTCGGCCTGCGGAGCCGAAGGTTGGTGGTTCGACCCCACCTGGGCGCATTTTCCTGAACGTCTTGTGGGATCGAACCCTGAAGGGGTGCGGGGAAACTGTAGTTTCCCCGCGTAGTTAGGAGGGGAGAACTGAGGGGAACATTGAGTTCCCCTCAGGGAGCGAGCCGAAGGCGAACGACGTTCGACCCCACCTGGGCGCATTTTCCTGAACGTCTAGGGTCGAAGGGAGCCGAGCCTTCGGTCAATCAAGAGAGCCGAGGGAATTGCCGATTGTCGATTGCCGATTGAACGAGGGTCTTTCAATCGAAAATCCAAAATCGAAAATCGAAAATTCCTAGGCTGTTTCATGATTCCTTAGGCGAGGCGGGTGGCCGACCGAAGTCCGAAGCGCAGCGAAAGACGAAGGCGCCGACCCCACCTGGGCGCACTCTTAGAATGAGCCGTCCTTCAGATGGATCTTACATGCGCGAAGCGATCCGTGAGGCTGAAGAAGCCCTCCGATCGCAGGATCAGCCCGTCGGTGCGGTCATTGTCCATCAAGGACGTGTAGTCGCCCGTGCCCATCACCAGGTGAAGCTGTTGCATGATCCCACGGCACATGCCGTATTAGTAGCGATCACTCAAGCGGCGAATGCCTTGCAATCCAATCAGCTTCGAGACACAACCGTTTATACCACACTGGAGCCTTGCGCGATGTGCGTAGGAGCTCTGTTCCTCAGCGAAGTTTCTCGCCTGGTTTACGGCGCGACGAATGCTCAACTGGGTGCTTGCGGTACGCTTATTGATCTGACAGCACATGAGCGCCTCAATCGCCATCTGACAGTGGTGCGTCACGTACTCTCGAATGAATGCCAGGCTCTCTTGAGAAAAGTAACGACTCAACACTGAAGGGTCCGGTTGTTTTGAGAACGAGGAGAGGTAGCCAAGCGGTCGACGGCGGCGGTTTGCTAAACCGTTGTACTGGTGAAAGCCGGTACCGAGGGTTCGAATCCCTCCCTCTCCGTCGTTTCTCAACTTCAGTAAGAGGGAGGGATTCGAACCCTGAAGGGGTGCGGGGAAACTGTAGTTTCCCCGCGTAGTTAGGAGGGGAGAACTGAGGGGAACATTGAGTTCCCCTCAGGGAGCGAGCATTAGCGAGCGACGGTTCGTATCCCTCCCTCTCCGCCATTGTTGACGCTCAGACGAACCCTACGGGTCGAATGAGTAGGGTTCGCTAAGGGCATGAGGATGAGGCGGTGTGTTAATGAAAGATAAAGCAGTTTATATTATTGCGGGTCCGAATGGGTCAGGAAAAACGACTTTCGCCAGATTATTTTTGCCTGATTATGTGAATTGTCCGAATTTTGTCAATGCTGATCTTATTGCTCAAGGATTAGCTCCATTTGAACCTAACGCTGCCGCCATAAAAGCTGGTAAGCTCGTACTGCAACAAATTCACGAATATGCTAAGCGTGGAGTTAATTTTGCATTTGAAACCACTTTGTCCGGTAAATCCTACGCAAGTCTACTTGCTGAGTTAAAAAATAAAGGTTACGCGTTCCATCTTTTCTTTCTTTGGATCCCAAGTCCGGAATTGGCAATAGCTCGTATTAAGGACAGAGTTGCAGAGGGCGGACACACTGTCCCTGCTGAAGATGTGCGCAGGCGATTTTCGCGTGGCATGAATAATTTCTTCACGCTATACGAATCATTGCCCCAAGTTCAATAAGTAAGTGCAACAGCTAGAGGGGTTGACGGCTTCCGCGTTAGAATACGCGGACTATGCCGATACCCTACCAACACCTGAGTAGCCATGAACGAGACGTCTTGGCAGTC
>JAHFGV010000014.1 GCA_023247255.1 Candidatus Omnitrophota bacterium
CGGCGGCGGGAGTAGTGGCTCTTGGCTTTGTGCTCGTGCGGCTCGTTGCATCTGGGATGGATACGCTGACGCAATACGCAGCGACGCTGAGTTTCATTTATTTCATTTCCTTCCTCATCCACGAGTTTTCTCACTGGGCTCAGATGGGCTTTAAGTGGAAGCATCGTCCCCGTCTCTTAAGTCCTAGCGTTTCTCCCCCGCCCCCTGCCCCCCACCCCTCGCCCCTTCAAGCTTTGAAACAGACTCTACTCCACGGCGGCATCGGAGTTCCCGGCTCATCGGGCGCCGTCGGGATTCTGACGAGTGGCTCTCTTGCTTTGATTTCTTGTATCGCTGCTTTTGTATTTCCCTCCTTCGCGATTTGGGCAATTCCAACGGCATTCATCAACGTGATCTTCTCCTTGTCCCCCGGAGATTGGCGTAATGCTACCTCTTCCCAAGATTGGGGTGACGTTGAGAAAACTGAGGCCTATAAAAAACTGGAGCAAGTTGCCTCCACACTACCCCAACCGGTTAGCGAAGCCCTTATCGGTCTTCCCAAGATTTTATGGAATAGAAAAGATACTAAACTAATCGAAAAACATTTGAAGGTTCTTCTCATCTGGAGCCGATTTCAGACAAGCCACGAAGAGCTCAAGCTCTACCCCCGGATTCTCACGGGGCTAGAGTCTCTTCTTGAGACGGTCTGGCAGTTTGAGCCTAAGGGTCGCAGACGTGCCTTGAAAGAACTCAAGACAGCTTTTGTGGCAGCCTCGGCAGAAGTCAAGAAGGAGAAGCGCTGGAATAACATGGAGGAGGGGATACTTGCCGTATCCTTTAAGGACAAGGCCATTCCTGGCTCTCCATACACCGTACTCAGCATTCCGTCGTCCGGCCCTCCGTCCTATGTAACGAAAGCCTTATTGCACGCCATAGCCCTCGAGTTGGCGAGGGTCCCGAACACAGCGGCTCTTAAGGTGGCGGAGGTGGGTTTCGGACACGGGATAGTAAGTCTGGCTCTTGCAGCATCTCCAAAGGTAGCCGAGGTGACCGCCAGCGACATCAACCCTGAGGTCGAGCGATTACTGCGTGTGAATGGGCTCTTGAACGGCTCACCCGAGGCGCTCAAGAAGATTACGGTCGTGTCGTCTAAGTACCGGCCTTCGCCAGAGTCTCTCGATCTTGTCGTGGCCAATCCGAGCCAGCGGCCCAAGAGTAAGGATCAATCATCCGAGAGTGAGAATCAATCAGTCCAGGGTGAGGAGTCGGCTTCGAGTGAAGATGAGTCTGTGGCGAGACGCGCATTGGCTCTGGTGACACCTGAGTTGCACCGCCGCTACTACCAATCAGGCGAAGATGGTTTCGAGATGACCCGTGAAGCCTTCCAGATTTGGGGAAGCACGCTGCGCACTGGTGGTCGAATCTTATTGGCCCTGACGGATTGGCACGACCCAAAGCGGCTGGAAGAACTCTTTAAAACCACACCATGGGAGTGGAGCCCTCTACCAGAGACAGAACGGCGTCGGGTCTACCGCAGCATGGGCGATCCTTTTGATCCTGAGGACATCGATGCCTTTGTAGATGCTTCTAGAGGGGGAGTTCCAGTTCCATTCTGGTTTTGGAAAGGGGATGAGCGCGTGGACGCAAAGGCGATGGCGGCAGAGCTTGAAGCAGGCGGGTCGGTCGCTGTCTCAGCCATGACCTACCGCGGGCTGGTGAAAGAGCCGATCGAATGGCACACTCGATTGGTTGATTTTTGGAATAGGCTTCCCATGGGATTCCTTCGGCGGATAGGGAGGTGGTTTAAAGATCGGCAGGAGGTCATTCGAGTCGCACAAATTACGCTCAGGGCATTGGGAGAGACGACGCTGATTGTCTGGGCGCTACCGGCGCTGATGACAAGCCTGAGTGCGCTTACCGGGTGGGGCCTAGAGGGTTTCATCCGACCTGCCCAAGCGCTGCTCTTTCCGCTGCTGCATGTCTTTGGTCCTCTGCATGCGTGGGAATATCGTAAATCAGTGGTCAGTGACCAGTGGTCAGTGACTAGTGAAGAACGTGTAGAGAAGAACTCACGAAGATACAAAAATAATTGGGCACAGCCGCCTGAGCTTCAGACTCAAGGCTCTGGGCAAAGATTGCGAGCGACGAGCGACGAGCGACGAGCGACGAATCGTCGGTGGGTACTCAAAGAACTTCAGCCGCGCTCGCCGCCCCAATGGATCGCGCTGTTATTCTACCTGGCCGCGCTCGGCTTTCTGTTTCACATCGCGACCCCTGGTTTCATCCTTCCTCAAGTTGCCCACCTCGGCTATGACTTGGTGCTTCTGCCTGTCCTTGCCCTCGCGCTCGCTCATGTGAGACTACCGTCGTGGCTGCAATGGCTGCGCTACGCGCCCCTGGCAATGGCAGGTAAAAAGCATAAGCAAAGAGAACGTCATCAAAGAGAGCAGCTTTCGAATCAATCACAGCCACTGGTTAACGAAAACCAGGCCTACTACTTGCGAATCGCCGGTGAGCTGCTTGCGATCCTTGGAGGCGAGTGGCCCTTGGAACTTCGTCGGAAAGTCACGCAGGAAATCGTAGCTGAGTGGCTTTCCATCGCGCGCCATTCTCAGGGAGACGATGCTTTGCAGGCGGCGATGCAACCACTCATGGACTCCGTCGCCAGGGAACAGCGTGAGATGCTGAGCGATCTTCAGATGAATGTGCAGTCTTTGGCGGCGGCTATGGTTCGTCTTAATCCTTCTCAGCCGGCCGCGGAACATGGACACTTTGATTTAAGGCGGGCGATTCGTGAGACCTCGCAGCCGTCGTCTCAAGCGTTCGAGCTACCGGTGGAATGGCTCGATCATTGCAGGAGGAGTCACCAACTACAGTTGCGCGCAGCTCAGAGCGCTCCACGAGGCAAGGATCTGGTTGTGTTGGGTTTTGGCTATGGCGTGGACGTTGCGCCCGAGTTGTTGACCGATACCCGCTTCCGCAAGGTTTATCTGGTGGATATCAGTATTGAGCGCATGCGGCGCGGGCTCAGTCGCCTGGGTTTGGAAAACCAGCCAAACATCGAACTGATGGAGTTGGACCTATCGCAAATCAATCCACGATTTCTGGATGCGGTATCCGATATCATTAACACATCCACCGACATCCGGCATGTCCAGGCCCTGCTTCGAAGGCTGATAGACGACTCCGGTGGTCAAGACAGTGTTCTACGATTGATTGACTCCGATCTTCATCTGCCTCTGCCCACCGATGCTGGGTTGGTCATCTCGGCCAACTTGATGACTCAACTCGATAATGCTTCGTTAGCGCACATCCGGCAGGGGGTTAAACGTGTATTCGGCGAGCCGCTGCAAGATCAAACCCTGGACAATTTTTTGCAGGTCTATTTTTTTAAATCCATTGCGCAGGCTCACCTCTCGTTGCTCGATAAGGTCGTCGCTCAGGACGGCCTGATCGTTGTGACGCACGATGCCGGTGTCATTGCGCCCAGCCTCCCCACCCTGAGAGGGGGCGGCAAACTCACGCCGGAGGATGTTGCGATCACGGCGCAGAAACTCTTGAAGCATTACGTCGGCCGTTCTTACGAGCCTTTTGGCGAAAAGGAGGAATTTATTCGAAAACGGCTTCCTTTATATATTGCGTCGTCGACTCAGAAAAATCAGGGTGGATTACTGTACCCAACGGTATACGCGCTGCCCGTAACTTACACGGAAGGCGCTGGTCTGAAACTCGACGATGCCGAGGCTTGGATTTGGCTTCACACAGCGGACCGCACTTGGCTGATCAACGGTTTCATCGCGAAAAAACAGCAGCAAGCGAAGCCGCTGGCAGAGCAAGCAAGCCGCCGCGTGAGTTTAGCGCCTCCTCCGAGTGCTAAGGGTCAGACTCCTGATGTGACACCAAGGCTTCCAAAGGTGGGCGATCGGTATCTGGTGCCAGATCGATTGTTTGGAGGGATGAAAGAAAGGATTGTGGATTTTGTGAACGCGAAAGAAGGTTGGGCGCACTTTTCCAAAGACGCGCCAGGCACGCGCATTCCTTTTACGACGCTCGTAAACTACAGACAACCGGATGAAGAAAAAGGAGCAGAGGGTGGTTCTGAAAGCTCTGCAGCGAAAGATTCGGCTCATCCCCAAGGCTCGACCAAGCTCAGCATCTGGCTCTGGCCGCTTTTGCTCATCGGCCTGACGCTGGAAGTCTTGAGATTAGGTTGGGCGGGGCAGGGGACGTTTGCTGGGGAGACAAGCCTTGGGTGGAGCTTTATGCTCACAGGGCTAACTCTTGCCATCTGGGCACTCTCCAGCGATGAGAAAATTGTCCTGCTGGTTTATTTCTTGGACAGGTTTTTCATGGGATTCCTTCGGCGGATAGGGAGGTGGTTTAAAGATCGGCTGGATGTAATTCGAGTGGCGCAAATTACGCTCAGGGCAGTGGGAGAGACGACGCTGATTGTCTGGGCGCTACCGATGCTGATGACAAGCCTGAGTGCGCTTACCGGGTGGGGCCTAGAGGGTTTCATCCGACCTGCCCAAGCGCTGCTCTTTCCGCTGCTGCATGTCTTTGGTCCTCTGCATGCGTGGGAATATCGTAAATCAGTGGTCAGTGACCAGTGGTCAGTGACTAGTGAAGAACGTGTAGAGAAGAACTCACGAAGATACAAAAATAATTGGGCACAGCCGCCTGAGCTTCAGACTCAAGGCTCTGGGCAAAGATTGCGAGCGACGAGCGACGAGCGACGAGCGACGAATCGTCGGTGGGTACTCAAAGAACTTCAGCCGCGCTCGCCGCCCCAATGGATCGCGCTGTTATTCTACCTGCCCGCGCTCGGCTTTCTGTTTCACATCGCAACCCCTGGTTTCATCCTTCCTCAAGTTGCCCACCTCGGCTATGACTTGCTCCTGCTGCCTGTTCTTGCCCTCGCTCTCGCTCATGTAAAACTGCCGCGCTCTCTTCGTTGGCTGCACTCTCTCCCCGTAGCGATGGCGAGTAAAAAGAAGAAAACCGAGAGAGAGGCCAAGAGGAAGCAATTGGCTCAGCAGCGCGGTCGCGACCAACACAAGAGGATAAAACGAGAAGCTCAGCAGCGTCGTCAGGTCGGCACCGGATATGAAGAGAGCGTTGCCGAGATGTCGGGTGCGCTCCATCGACTGCTAGAGCAGATGGCTGGTCGCAGTGTGCCGCCACCACCGCAACCGGATCGGCCTCCGCAGCCTGATGAGGCATCGCAACCGAGCCGCCTGTCCCAGCTCGTTCGTCAAGCACCGTTTACATTCGGTGTGAAAATTTACATCGGTTCGAATAGGGAGGAATTCCCATTGGACCAACCGGATCTAGCGGTTTTTGGTCTGCCGAGTAGCGGGGTCATGAACCAAGCGGTAGCCGAAGGCGACTCCTGGCCCAAGCTTCTGCTGAGCGCGGGGCATTTCTTCCAACAAGCCTTTGCGATGCAGGCACTCGCTCCCGATTTGTTAGATGCGTGGGCGCTCTATCATCTGAGGAACCGGACGATGGAGCAGTTGCAGGGAATGCAACAGCAGATGCGCTTTGACGCGTTTGACGCCGTGGTTCGCCTCAAGCGTTATGTGGATGCTGCACAGATGGTGCCGATGGGGATGATGTTCGAGAACGTGCTTACCTATCTGGCTGGGCCGGACAACTCGCACCGTACTCTCTTGGAGAACATCAATAGGGATCTCGATCGGCAGCGGGAAGAAAGGCGCCAGCGTGGCGACACGGCTCCATCCAAGGCTGATTCGCTGGTTTCGGTTCAGAGTATCGATGAAGTCCTGGGACTGGATCTCTGGGCGGTTAAGATAGGGCCGAGCGCGGTAGTGATTAAAGCCACTGCAAAACTTGCCGGAAACCGTGAGGTAGCCCTCGCCATCAATCATGTGACGGATTTGACTGACGCTTCAAAGAGTTTGCATACTGCCCAGACCCTGATGCGGTTCTATCATGCCGAGGATCCAAAGCACATCGCTCAAGTGTACGACCTTGGGAGCTTAGGGGTGAACTCGCAAGAAGTCCCTGTAATTCTGGTGGTGGAGTGGAAGGACGCGCATGAGCTGCACGTCTATGCACAGCGAGGCAAAGAGGTCTACGCCTGGATTGACCAGAACATGCGCCAGCCGAGATCTCTTGGCATGGAACGCTCCGATCAGATTTGGGCAACGGTGGCCTATATCATCACCAACTACTCGCTGCTGCATCCCAGAGAATCCCTCGTGAACCTCGATGTAGAACCTGAGACTTCCATCATTATGAATGCCCAACTCGAGTCCGGTGATTTTGTCGGCCAGGGACCCTTGGAGGGTGAAACACCGTGGAATGTGGATGTCATCTGGGCACGAGCCGCTCATGAGGCAAGCCCTGCCAGCATCGTGTTGACAGGAGTTCTGCTTGGTGTTCAGGAAGTCGTCAATGGAGAGTTCCGGCAGGTTTGGTGGGACCGGCCTGATCTGGGTATTCAAGCGGTCGAGCAAGCGCTCCTACAGCAGGCCAGGCGGTTTGCCCAGCAGCAAGGGATGAATCGAGATCAGGCGCTGGCTGCTGCGAGAGCTCGAATAAGACAGTTGTTCAAGCAAGCCCTTGAAGAGGGAATTCCCAGCGCCTTGGAGCAGTTGGAAGAGGCAAGGTTCGGTGCAGCGCAGCATCAGCAAGCTTTTGAGGCAATCACGCGCGCCCAGGATGCACTCCGTGTCTATTTAACGGCACAGCAAGAAGCTTCTTCCACCGGTTCCACTGCCCCGATGCCTCCTGAGCTACCAGATATCAGGACCGACACGAAAGATGTCGATGAAGAACCCTCACTTTTGTCCTGGGAAGAGTGGTGGGATATTCCTAAATCGAGTACAGACCAAGGGGGATTTAAAGGAGGCTACCCCAGTGAGGTGCGCCGATTCGTTATTGGACGTCTTCGAGAGTCATTAAGCCAAGCAGCTCCTGCTGCTGTAGTGGATATCGGAGCTGGTAAAGATTTGTTCCTTGCTCGAGAGATTCGCCGAGAAGTTCCCGAAAGTCATGTGTATGCCGTTGATATTCTCAAAGAGGAGAGAGTTACTCCGTTGGCTAAGGCGCGCGGTATTGCCTATCGCCGGGCCTCTGCAAATAACACAGGCTATCCCTCGGGCTCTTTCAAGAGGGTTCTGTCAACCTACACCCTTGAATACACAAAGTCCCCTGATGAGACCACGAATGAAATTCGCCGAGTCCTTGCGAACGATGGCAGAGCCGTTTTGGTAATCCATCACCCCCAGTCAGTATTTATCGCACAGAAGCGTTTTGAGTTGTCTGAGGCAAAACGACAATACGCTGTCATCCCGTTGTTGAAGCAATACCTCAAGCAAGGTGATTTTGAAGGGCTCTTACGGCTGGGGGCATGGATCGAAGCCAATTGGCCACGCCAATCAGAGAGCCAGCAACACTTTATAGAGACCACCCGAATACTGGTTGAGGGAGTTCGGTTTCTTCAAAAAGGTCTTGTATCCGACCGAGGACAGTTAGAGATACGTGCGAATTGGATCCAGGCAATCGAAGAGGGTATCACCCGTACCCAGTCTGACTTGGTCCAACTGGAGCGGGTTAAAGCAGCGATGGAACGCTTTGCGACTGACAGCGATGTGAAAACGTTCTTTGAGCATCGGGGATTTTATGCAGAGGTCCAAGTGATTCAGGAGCAGGGCAAACCGATCGGCTATGGTGTGGTTCTTCGCAAACACGCTCAAGAACCGGATGAAAAACTTGCTTCTTCGGCAAGCGAAGGCGATGTTCAGGCTAGAGAACTCGCTGCGATCCAAGCCCTGTGGCCGGAGATTGAAGCGCGATTTCAGACCTATGGGATCGGACCTTTGATTGAACAAGGAACACTCGCGTGGGACGAGAAAAGTTTGTTAGTTCTCGATAGGAGTCCGAGTTGTCAAGCCGGCGAATGTGGTATCGCGGCGGCTATCGTAGGTGATGTCTTGACGCGCCATGGTATTGGGGCGAGGGGGGTGTCGATTTCCATGCCGCGCCGACTCTATCTTCAACCCGTCAATCAGACCGGCCAAGCCATGCGTGGGCGTGAAGGCACTTACTCTGTTCCTATGGATCATACGATTATCGTAACCGATGGTGGCGTGGTGATCGATCCAACAGGGTGGAGTCCCACCCCTGTAGCGCCGCTCCATCTTCATCCCTTTCAGGACTTAATTATTGTGGGAGCTCAGCGCGTGGGACGGTTGTACCGGGCTAGCCAATTGCCTGATCAGTTCTCCCTTGGAGTGCCATTCCCTTACCCGAATCAACTCTTTGAAGATGAAGATGCAGAGATGATTCATGTGAATGGTTTGCCTCTCTCGCTTAGGCGCTCCGCCCAAGGTCATCCCCTTTCGACCATGCTGGGGCTAGGCTGGTATCGCGATCAGACCAAAAAACTCCACATGGGAATCATTTACCAAGTTGAGTACAACGTCTATAGCCAAGCCGAAGGAGTCTACAACATTCCAGAAAGCCTCTCGATTGGCATCGGTATTCCGTTGGAAGAAATTTATCGCCGACAACCTGAGATCCAAACTCTTTGGCATCGCGGGAATCGAAAAGAGATGTTGCGATTCGTCCAAGAGGAGCTTGGGGGAGTGTTGCTCCGTAATCATCAGTCGCAAGCCCTGCAAGGTGTTCCCAGTCAGTTAGACCGTGTGACCGAGCAGGCCGTACAAGATTTGCCCTTGTTGTTTGCCTTGCTTTCCAAACTTCCACCGGTGCCTGCTGACGATCCGAGCCTGCCATCCTGGCTCCAAGAGTTCACGGCTCAGGGGGATGTCCTAAGGCAGTTGCGTCAGCAACTCGGAGCGGTTGCTAGTGTGCCTCTAGGGATTGAAGGTTGGCTCACGGACTCTGTGTTGACGAATTGGCTAAGTTTGTCAGAGAGCGCTCAAGCGCAGGCTCTAGAGAATTCTGTAAAGGAATTCTTAAGCCGACACATGGGCTTTGGCGTTAGCGCTGCTGCCGCGCAGTTTGTAAAGCGTATCCAAGATGTAGCTCAAGCCATGAAACAAGATAGTCCACCCGCTTCCAAAGAAGTGGCCTCACCCAAAGGCTCAGTGCTGCGAAGCTGGCTCTTGCCCCTGGTTGTGTGGCTGACGCTGGGGCTCTCGAGCTTAAGCTGGGCGGGGATGGAAGGGGGATCGACCGTAGAAACCACTGCGGGTTTGAGTTTTGGGCTGCTGGGTATTTTGGGGATGGGATGGCGTAAGGGAGCTCGACTGCTCAAGCCTGCCGTAGGTCGAGGAATGGCGCTTCTTTTAGCTGGACTTACGGTGGGTAAGTTCCTGAGAGGGAGAAAGCGCGCTGGCCAGTCGCGAGAGAATACCTTGGAGGACGTGGAACTCAATCAGCGAAAGCTTAATAGAGCGGACTGGTTGATCCTCATCGGCCTGACGCTGGGAATCAGTACGCTGAGCTGGGCGGCTGGGGCTCTTGGAACGTGGGAGCCGGTGCGCTTGCTGGGGCAGGGAAATACCGATCTTTCGATGGCCGGTTTCTTGTTGGCTGGGATGCTGACGACGTTTACAGAAGAAGATCGGCCTGCTGTGCAACAGTGGGTGAACGTTGCACAGCAGGGTAATCCAATCAACGCTCGGTTGGAAGCGATTAAGGAGCTGAGAAAACGCAAGACTTCCCAGGTTCAAGACGCTCTTGTACCACTTGCCCACTCGGATGGAGAGATAGAAATCCGTCGAGCTGCGATCAAAGCGTTGCGAAGCTTTAAAACCCCTGAGGCATTGTCAGCCATTGTGCAGGGATTGCACGATCCGAAAGTAGCAGTCCGTCGAGCAGCCATTATCACGCTGGGGAAGATCGGACGACGTGCGATTCCTGCTCTGGAACAGAAACTCTCGAAATCCAATGTTCGAGATCGCCGTACGATCATTCGTGCCCTAGCACGTATCCAGCATCCACAGGCGATCGTTCTTCTTCTTTGGATCGCACAGAATGATCGCGATCGCTCAGTTCGTGAGACTGCGATAAAAGCACTGGGCCGTACTCAAGATCATCGGGTAATTCCAGAGCTTGTAAACTTGATAGGTCATCCGGATATAGTTACCCAACAAGATGCGATTGAGACTTTGTTGAGGTTTAATAGCTCACCGGAAGCTGTGACTGCTTTGATCCGGTTGGCGGAAAAATTAGGAAAGGAAAAGGAGTGGAAAGAGGTGGAAAACGGATGGCTGATGTTAACAGTTATTCTATCGACACTGGGTGAAATGGAAACACCTCAAGCGACTCCCACCTTGGAACAGTTTGCAAGGGGTTCCTACCCAGTAGAATTTCGTAAGGTAGCCATCACAGCATTAGGAGAAAGTAGCGACCCTCAAGCTTTGCCCATCTTAGCAGACTTGGCGATGCTTGGGGACAAAGTGCAGGTTATCGATAAAGAGATTCAGGATATTCAAACCACAGCGATTAATACCTTGTACCTCTCTCCGCAACCGCAAGTGATTTCCTTACTGCTCCAGATAGTAGAAAAAGTTTCCTGGTCTTCTTATTGGATTCAAGAGATTGCAATTCAGGAGCTAGGGAGACGCAGGGATCCTCAAGCAATTCCCGCTTTGATTCAGGTAGCGCTCAAGCACCCAGCTCGATTCCTTCGCTTGGCAGCTGTTGCTGCGCTTGCCAATATCGGTGATTCGCGCGCCATCCCAGGTCTTGTCTCTCTGTTATATGCAGACGAGGTAGATCATTCCTTTGGTCAGGCGGTGTTAAAGGCTATCGAGAAATCGCAATCGGCATTCCCGGAACCTAGCCTACATCCGGAGTGGAGGGTTGAGCCTCCTTTAGCAAATGTGCTAGAAGCTGAGCGCGAGGCTCTTTCTTGGCTGCCACCTGTAGGACTCAAACTGTGGAGTCGAAGGGATCCTTTTGTTTTATCTCCAGATGTCCTTGCACAACTTCCTTCGACGTGGAAAGTTGTCGGAGAGTTACAAGAAATCAGACTTTCACCAGTCCGGACGGCTGAGGGACTTGTTGAAATTATGCAGATCTGGTTGGGTAGCAGACCATGGAGTGACTTATATGTTTTGCATCTGACGGTTCAGGGTAAGTTGCCCGATTTGTTTAAGTACGTGGCGTTAGCCTTGTTGCTCGGTAGTCCCAATCCCATCGATTGGGATGAGCCATTAGCGACTACCCCATGGGGTAAGGTAGCGCTAGTTCATGATGGCGGTGTGGTTGATACGGCTATTAACCCTCGTTGGAGCAAGGTGTCCGGTCGCACCGATTTTCCCAACTGGGTGGGGTATGTTCATGAACCCAGACCGTTCATCTCGGCAGAAGATCCTGGGACGGCTTTCGCAGAGCTGATAAGGAAAAAGGAGAGTGATCCGGATTGGGAAGATCGAGCAAGGCAAGAGACGGCGATACGAAACTGGATGCGGGTGAGTTTCATGGCCTACCAGCGGCTTGCCTTAGCCCTTCAGGCGTATCTTGTATTGCATCCTCATCTGCCTCCGTCGCGTCCACAGAAAGAAACCACAGCTGTAACAGAAATCATCCACTCCATGCCACGTCCGATGAGAAAACGGTTTGCTCCAATCTGGAAGGATTTCCAGGTGGAAATCAGGGCTTTGCTGAAAGAGCATCGGCTACTCAGAGCCGCATCGGTTCCGTGGTTCTGGGAGACCGTATCTGAAATAAGATCGTTTGGGACTGGACGCTATGAAGCACCGTTTGAGCCTATCCGGAACTTCTTGAAACGAGTCGAGGCTATTCGCGCCACACACCTTGAGGTGCGAAGACGCGTGAGAAGTTTACTCGCACGAGTCACTTCCGAGATTGATGCGGCCATTGGGTTGTCCACAGATCAGACAGAGCCACTCAGTGGCACGGCACGCCTTCCCGAAGAGACTGAGCACGCATCACAAGTAACGATGGACAAGATGGATGTCACGTTACGAGGAAAAAACTTACCCGATCAACTCACAGTCGAAGTACAGACGAGAAATGGTCAGGTCAATCTTGTCGAACTCCTCCAAGCTGTTGAACAAGCGTTGATTGTCAGGGGAAAGCAGAAGCCATTGTTGATTAGGATAGATCAAGAGGGTTGGCGCTTAGCAGAGGGAGTCGGTGGTACCGTGCTTGAGCATATTCCCTTCTCATGGCTGAGAGATACCCAGGGACATCTGCTGCCTGAGGCAACCGTAGGCCTCACCGATTCAGTCCGAGTTGAAATTCGAGAACCCCAGACGAGAGATCCCCATCGATTCCATTCGTTGCTCAGCGGTTGGCCAGCCTGGATTTCGAACTTCTGGGGAGAGGGAGCTCATGGGTTGGTTGCCAAGGTCTTGGGCTATCCGGCGAGGATTCACTGGAAGACAAAGGATGGAAAATCTTACGTAGAAGTTGAAGGAGCGCCGAAGCAAGGTGCGCAGGCTTTTGTGTTGGCTGGTGCGCATCCTTTTATCAACTTGTTCTGGTTTGCCGTGCCGGTTCTTTGGGGCACAGTGGCTGGGCTTGCGGATGGTCCGCCATTGCTGGTCGTCTTTGGCCTTCTGTTTTTGCATGGTTTACTCAATCTCTACGGTTTCGTGGGTAATCTTTTCCATTCCTTTTTCACCCTCAAGCGGATTCCTCTGTTTTTCTTTTCATCTTTTGTCTCGAGCCCCAAGCCCTCAGCCCTGAGCGTCCTTGCTCTTGCCCTGAGCCGCCCCTTCGTTTTTCCCATCCGGAGACTTCATCCTGTAGCAGACTCTGACTGGAGCCGAATCCTCTGGGCCATTCCTGCTGTTCGTAAGCTCTGCACCCGGCTGGGGGTTCAAATTTCAGAGCCTCCTGGTCAGCGTCTGAAAAGTGAACTCAGTGATGTCTCAGATGTCAAAAGTCAAGGGTTGACCCCGAGACCCAAGCCGATTGATGAGAATGAGAAGGACGAAACGGCGTCCAAAGGCGAGGATGTGCATGAAGGCAGGCCTCAGGGGTTTGTGGGAGCGACTGTGTTGGGGGCTGTGATTGATGAGGCCAAGAGAAAGTTGCAGGCATTTCGATCAGCCCTGCGTAAGGCCCTAGTGGATCAAGACGATCGCGCGGGCCATGATCTATTGGACAATTATGGCTTGCAAAGCTCAGGTCTTGAGGTCGAGGTAAGGTCGGATCAGATCATCGGGCTCTTTGACGTCCGGAAGCAACAGCCCGATGGGCGCGTGACGATGCATCATGTGAATTTCTCAGTCCCCGGCTATGGAGGAAAGCGCGTGCGTCTTCAATGTTGGAGAGATCCTCAGGATTTTCTGTGGATTCGCGCCAGTGATCCGTCACAAGTCGATTCACCCGTCATCGCGCAAGGATTCTATGATCCCCAAAAACAGAAGATGCTCTCTGGCAAAGAGCATCTCAGGGACTGGTTTCTTCGAGACGGACTGCCTTCTCTCCCTGAGCCTGTCTGGTTCTCTCGGTATGAGAAGGATAAGAGCCGGTACCTGGCTTTTAACGTGGGTGAGGCTCACGTCTACCTGCCTGGCCCTTTGACGATGACCGAGGGGAATTACCCTGGTCTTGTGGGTGATCCGCAGATGGATCGAATCCTTGGCCTGCCCATGATGGAAGAGGGGCGCAAGGTTATGTGCGGATTCCTTAGGCAAGGCCAGCGTCGGCCAGACGAGGCATTTGCCAAATGGATCTGGGATTCGAAGACGAAGCGGTTTATCAACCTCTCCTTCTTCGTTCCCGGAACCGGTCCATGGTTTAAGCAGGTGGTGGAAGGACGTTTGGTTGCTTCATCGTCGTACGCCGGGCGGTTTTCGTTGAGTGAGCGCGGTGAGGCCTGGCTTGAAGGCGAACTCGGCCTTAGGGTTCCTCTCAAGCGTTTATGGAAGGGTAGAACCAGAAGGCCAGATGAGGTTTTGCTTGTCAATGTCCCGGCGGATCCCGAGCAAATCCGAGTCTATGCGGTTCTTCCGGAAGATCCTCTGCACGATTCATGGAAGCCAGATAGACGGCGTTTCTACGCAGCCCGGTACTACGATCCACACACAGGTCACTTCGAGGATGAAGCCGAAACCGTCAGACGGCGGTTGGCTGAGTGGGAAAAAGCGTCGGACCCTAGTAAGCCGCCGGCTCCGGTACTGACGACGCTACGTCGGGCACCTGACGGTTCACGTCGAGCTCGAGTCTTCAATGCTCCGAAGCGGTATCACCAACGCAGCGCGTACCTCAAGGGACTTCAGGCTTCGGATCTCACTCGGCCAGCCTTGATTCGTTTCACCACACCCAATGGGTCATGGCGTGACTTTGAGGTCATTGGACTCGATCCCAACCTTCAGCCGATTTCCTTGCTTGCACGAGGCTATCAATATCCTCACAAGCTTGAAATCATATGGAGTGACACGCCGCGCAGACGCCTGACTCCGCAAGAGCAACAGACCATCGCCCAAGAGATTGCTGGACCTAGCATTGATGCGACGCCGGCGTTTGAATCATCCACTCAAACTTCCCCACAAGGCTTTCGATTTTCCAGTTGGCTCTTGTCCCTGTTGCTCATCGGCCTGACGCTGGGGCTGCCGCACTTGGGATGGACACAAACGACTTCAAGGGTCCAGAGCTTTGTGCAGGATCCGATGGGGTGGGTTGTGCTGGTGGTTTTGGTGGCCGTCTCGATTTGGCGGCTCATCCGCTGGCGTATGAGGGTTCATGAGCGCAATCGCCAACAGCGGCTGCAACGCGTTGATGCGATCGATCAACTGATCGAGGAACTGCAGCAGCCTTCCCGTTCATTCGCCTCCGATGAAAATCAGGATGGACGAATCAGAGGGGTTCCGACGGTTGAAGAAAGACGATCGGTTGTCACGATCATCATTCACTCAGGAGAGAGGCTGACGCGAGCCTATAAAATCCTCAGCCTGCTTGCGATTCCTTTGATCGCGATAGAGATCGTAACGTTAGGACTCAGGTATCTCGCTCGCATGTCTGCACCCCTGTGGATCGACGTAGCCGTTGCCCTCTCTTCGGCAGCCCTGTTAGTGACACGGCGGATGACAACGCGCAGGCAAGAGCATCCCTTACAAGGATCAGGGCAAGACCTTCGAGGAGCCGAGGAACCCCGAAGTCGATGGTGGCAGCGACATTCTCTTTGGATGCTGACACTCGGTGCGCTGTTTTTATCAGGCGTATTCTTACCCTTAGCTTCGGCAGCTTCGGCCGTGCATCCCTTGGCCTTGCATCCAGCGCTTCAGATGCCAGAGGCCTTAAGCCTCCTAGGCAGTGGCGATGGTGGCAGCGGCATTGACGGCCTGTTTTTCTTAGCGGGACTGGTGGGTTTAAATGTCAAGCATCAGCAAGGGCGAGCCGCCGATCCTTCGACGATCCCGCCAAAGAAGATGGGCCCGACCTTATTACCTTTGGATCCAGGGCTGCATGAGCAATTACAAAGAGCGATCGACCGCCAAGATCCCTACTCCTTGATGCAAATCAGTCAGGTGACAGGCATCAACCAACGGCCCATTTCTCGACTCATCGAAGAGATGAGGCAAGGCAAAGAACCGCAAGCGACGAGGAGGGTTCAGCGAAAGCTAAGAGTGGGTCTGCCGAAGCTCTTGTCAAATCCACCTTCAACTTCCAAAGGAAGGCGGTTCGTAGGCTCGCGTGGCAGGTATCTGACCCAAGAGGAACGCGAGGCGCTCAAGAAGCAAGTTGATGATGCTCTTAAAGAAGGCCATTTCCTCAGCACGATTGCCCGTGAAAGTCGGCTCACCGGGGAAACGCTAAGAAAAAGATTGATGAGCGGAGAGTCAAGGGTGAGTGAGGCTTTTGCCACGCGTCTTTTGGATGGTTTAAAGAGGCTTTTCCCTCATCCGAACGATCGCATCCTTGAATACCTGCTTGCCCAGATGGAAGGTGGCCGAAGCCCGGAACAGACCGCAGCAATGATCAAGGATGTCGTCAGCTCACGCACCA
Organism: Candidatus Omnitrophota bacterium; assembly: GCA_023247255.1. Classification (GTDB taxonomy): domain Bacteria; phylum Omnitrophota; class Gorgyraeia; order Aquiviventales; family Aquiviventaceae; genus JAHFGV01. The sequence goes on from JAHFGV010000014.1 coordinate 15,904, forward strand.
TCCGTCGGATGATGGATGACATTCGCCAAGGCCGTCCTTGGTCGATCAAGCCAATCGTCCAGAGAAAGTTACTCGAAAGTCTGGACAAGGATGCACAACCATCTCTTCAGGGCGGCGGTGTTACCCAGAGGATAAGAGCTTTCAAGCAAGTCATAACCTCGAGATCTCCTTCTGTAAAGAAGAGTCCATCGCTCTCAGGTGAGGCTTCTTCTCTATCGCGCTCTCGTAGTCTTGTGCGCAATATCGGGTTTTGGGGTCTGCTCATCGGTGGGATGAGTCTTATGAGCACTCTAGCAGTGGCTTCCAATAACTCGGCGACGTTCAGCGGCGCAGCCGATGGGTTCGGGGATTTGGTTCTTGGAGGACTCATTGGGCTAGGGGTGTGGGGTTTGCGTAGGCAGTTAAAGTCTGATGGCTGGGCAGTAGCGCTTCTTAAGAGAAGTAGAGCAATGACGCTAGGTCTGTGCGTTGGGCTGATTCTGTTGTTGCCATCCGTCGCTGAAGCTTTTATCCAACGCTCCAGTGAGGCAGGCCCGCTTGGGACCGTGATGCTTGGCATCTCCTTCATGGGATTTGCCCTGACACTGATGAGCACTCATCCCGATCGTCGCGAAGCCCGCGCGGATGATCCCGAAGAAAATGGGCGAGGCGATGAGGAATCCGAAGCAGCTCTTGTGACGCAGGCACGCTCCCTCGCCGAGGAATACTACAGCGGCAGAACGTTCATCCGTTCTGATGGATCACCCGGCGAATCTTACTTCGCTCACGCAAAGCGAGTGGCCGAGCGCCTAGAGAGTTGGGGTGCTTCGCCCGAAGTCGTTGCAGCAGCATGGTTGCATCTTGTCGATCTATCCGACAATGGAAAACGATCTCTGAGGAAGCGTCTCGACAATTCGAAAGTTTTGGAATTGGCTGATCGCTTACGCGGCGTGCTGAATCTGCCCTATCAGCCGTTATTGGAAACAGGCGTGGTTAAGGGCAAGCGAACCATAAGCCGTTTCATGGGTTTGATCCTTCAAACTGCTGCTGACCCACAAGCCTTGCTTTTAGCCTTTGCGGATCAGATCGAAACCCTCGCCACAGCAACGCCTCAGGAGCGCGAATACGTTGCGATGGAAGCTCTGCATGTGTTCGCTCCTCTGGCTGAGTGGCTAGGCCGCGAAGACATCGGAGCATTACTCCGAACTGAAGCGCACCGCTACATTCGTCCGGGTGAATTGCTGGCGTTGGAAAAAGGCATTGCGTTAGTGACAGGCATCGTGGATGAAAATGATCTCTATGCAAAGACCGAGGCGGAGCTGATGGAGAAATTAGCCCAGGTTCGCGACCAGGCAGAGCAGCAGCTTTCTGAAAAGAGGCAGCGATTCATCGCGCATCTCAGGGATTATGGAGTTCGTGGCGAATTCAGTGTCAGGCAACGGGTGAAATCGGCCTACTCGGCACTTAAGAAAATCGAGCGCAGAGATATCCACTTGAGGCACGTCCCGGATCTTTTTGGAGTCATGATAGTGGTAGATGATCCCGAGGACTTGTATATCGCAGTCTCTGCAATGCAGCGGATATCTGAGAAGATGCCGGGTGTGATCCATACAGGCACGGATCTCCAGGATCGCCATCGCAAGGATCGAGTCTTCCACTACCAGGGTTTCCACGTGGAATTGATCGATGAACAAAAACGTCCCTACTCTGTTCTGGTAATGGACGCAGAGAATTATAGACGCTATGCCTACAGTCCTGAAGCGCGGCATTGGCAGCTGGTGGCCCGGCGAGAGAAGGAACTAAAGGAGCAACTTTTCGATGATCTGCCTTTGTTGGTTCCAAGTGGTGATTTTAAGCAGGATGTCAGGCAAGCCTTAGAACTGCTGCAGCCTTGGACGTATGTGCTGGTGGTGAACGAGACGGAACGTGGGCGGGCGTACATTCCGGTGCGCCTGCCTGCGGGTGCTACAGTGATCGACGCCGTCGCAGAGGCCTCGGTGAATCGCTTTGACCAGAACTACCCCGGTGCCTATGAGGCGGTCTTTGCGGTTCAGGAAGGTCAGATCCTTCCACGCCGAGAGCACCAGGGGCGTCTTCTGGGTAATTTGTCTTCGCTGCAGCCCGGTTCGATATTCCGTGTCCCCGCTAATCCCCGTAAGAAAAGCTCATTGACTTGGCCAGGGCTTGAGCAAATTCACCAACAAGCTCAGACAATCCGTGCGAGGCTCTTAGCTACTGCTATGGGGGTCAGCCTCCGGGAGCGGGAGATGCACATCCGGCAAGCCCGGAGAGACCTGATGCATGCGGGTTATGTCTATGATCAGAATGCTTGTGAGCAATTCTTCTTAGCACCACTCGCGATTGCCTTAGGGTTTCGCCATGTGGACGAGCTGTATCTCGCGGTTGCCTTGAGAGTTCGCGACCCCAAAATAGGGATACCTATATCCTTGGAGGCTATCCATCAACAAGCCATCGTTGCAGGAGAGAGAGAAATCATAAAGGAGGGAATTTTACCGGGGCGATGGCAGGTGAGGATGGCGGAAGATCTTAAACGTCCTGAAGTGCTGCGCAAACTCGAAGCGCTGCTGGGGTCGCTTGAAATACCCCTCAAAGACGTCGATGGGCTCCTCGCTGCTGTGGGAAGCTACCAGATCAGCACCCAGGCGATTCAAGAACGGCTCTCTCCTGGGAAGACGCTGAAGATTCAACTAGGGCTGCAGATACCCTTGAGTGGCTCAATGAAGGATAAGACCCTATTGCATCTACGTGTCGGCGCTCAGCATGACCGCCCGGGAATCCTACGTGAGCTCACACGGGATGTCAAGGATCATGGAGGAAACATCCGGTGGTTGAGAACCCTTCCGATTCAACAGAACGGCCAGTCAGAAGGTGCCGAGGTTGAGATGGTTGTTGAAGGAATACTTGCTGAAGATGCACTCGCACGTCTGGAGAAAGTCTTAAAAGAGATTCCTGACATCAAACCTGCAACAGACTGGCAGGTACAGAACCGGCGTACCCTACGTTTGGAACGGAAAATTTTAGATGAGCCTGGTCAGTTGTACGCAATCCTGCAGGGACTGTGGGATCTGGATCACCGAATCAACCTATCGCATGTCACGACGGAATCGCTCTTTGGTAAGAAACAGCGTGGTCGAGCCCATGTGCGCATGACGCTTCAGCTTCCTGATGAAATAGCTGCATCTGAAGTGGAAGCCGCTGTTGATCGGGCCATTAACCCTGTACGCTCTGCAACGCCCAGGGGCCAGACGCTCCCTACGTGGCTCTGGCCGCTGGTCCTTACGTTCTTCTCCCTGGGCCTGGCGACACGGGGATGGACGGCGAATGATGGGGCGACGTTCAGCGGCGCAGCGGATGGATTTGGTACTTTAGTCCTTGGAGGACTTCTCGGATTGAGCGTGTGGGGCTTGCGTAGGGGGCTGTGGTGGGCCGCTCAACGCTTTGCGAGCCAACTGAGGAATTGGCGGGGAGTGAAAGGGATGCCAGCGAATGAGGGAAGCGTGGTTACGTCTTTATTTCCCGAGACGATTGCTTCGGCGTCCGACTCAAAGGCCAGCACTAACAGTTCATCATCGTCCGGGTCCCGCAACACTGAAATCTTGTGGCGAGGGATGCAGAGAAAGGCTTTGGCTTGGATTACGTGGATCAATTCCGCAATAGCCAAAGCTGTTATAACCGTCCGAAACTTTGGACGATTCAGAACGAGGTCTAGCTCAGAAAGTAGCTTTGGGGAGAGGACTGGAGTGATGACTTCATCGAAGATGGTTGATGTCACAGCCCGGCAGGTGGAACTCCCCAGAAGTGAAGCCACGAATACGTTGAGGTCAACGACGGCGCGAACGGACCGCGTTGATCTCCCGTTGGGTTTCCCCCATCGTAAACGGGCGTCCTTTCCGGCGGCGATCGATCTCAAAGAGAAGCTGGTTCCATCGAGCTTTAAGCGTCTCACCCTCCAGTCGCCTAATCAGGCGCAGCTTTTCCTCCTCCGTCAATCGCTCCACGATCTCTTCAGCCTGGTCCAACGTAACTTTAGTCATCTCTCACCTCATTGGTTTCGCTTACAGCCTAACACGCAGGTTTCCCTTCCATCAATGAATGTGGGACGGTTTCCTCATGCTTCACGCTGGCTCTGGCCGTTGACGCTTATCGTGGGTCTGTGTCTAGTGGTTGCTTTCGGAGCGGATGCGGCGTTGTTTGAAAATGCGCTCGGGGTTCAGGGCTCAGGGCTCTGGGTTCTGGGCTTTGGGCAGTTGCCCCGAACCCCAGTCCTGAGCCGAATCGAAGGACTGAACCCCGATCCCGGAGCGCTTTTCGGTGAAACGCTCATGGGGATAGTTGGGCTGCTGTTTCTACTAGGCCTGCTGTTGTGGCAGAAGACCTCTAAGGAACAGCCCGCAGGTTCAGGGTCAGAGGTTGGCCCAGAAGCGGATGCCGGTGTCAAAATTCAAGAACTGACTCCCATTGCGCTCATGGGTAGTATCGCAACTTCTTCCAAGCCTGGTTCTACCCCAAACCATGCCGAGATTATTGAGCGATTGGCTGAAGGCGATTTCCCCAATCTTCTTGATGCCATCGATCGATTTAAGGAGATTCAATCGTCCGATGAGAAAAAACAGGCGCTGTTTCAAATCCTCAGAGCAGGGGCTGATGGAAGGATTGAGGAAAAAACATTACATGGCTTCCTGAGCCGTATCCCTGAGTTTCGTGAGTGGGTGATCCCGGATCGCTCCGCCACTGTCCTGTCCCCAGAAGAAGAACAACGGTCACAGGCTTTTGTTGACATTATCCATAACTTCAACGATGAGGTGAATGGACGGTTTTCGAAAGAAGATCGATATCACTTATTTTTTGTGACAATCGAGAAAGGAATATTCTGGCCGTCGAGACCATGGGACTTCCTTCCTACGTTGAAAACCATTGGGCTCAGGGATGGGACTCGTTTCCTTGACGTGGGAAGTGGATTAGGCATAGCCACTATTCTGAAGGCAGCTTATGTCTTCCAAGACAATTCCAATGTTAGGTTTTTCGGAATCGAATTTAACCGAGTCTTATACCGCATGAGCCGGCTCTGGTCATGGGTGATTTCCAGGACGATGCCGGAAGCTCAGCGGAAGGCCTACAGAGAGCGTGTAAGGATCAAGCGGGGGGATTTCTTTGACGAAGACTTCAGTGTCTATGACGTGGTCTACTACTTTAATCGCGGCAGCAATGAACAGGGGCGTCTCATGGACAAGCTTGCGGCTGAGCTTCGGCCTGGAGCGAAGCTTTTGTTTTATTGTTCTGAGCCCGAGAGGATTGCGGCCCAGCATCCCCGGTTGCTGCTTGCCTTCGACGCCGAATATCTTCCTAAAACCCGCACGGCGATTCTGACAAAGCGGGCCGTTCCTCACGGAGGGTTTAGCGAAGGAAGGGATTTGGCTACCCGTGACGAACTAGAAAAGGCGCCTGACACTTCTGCCACTAATGGTCGAGAAGTAAGTGCCCGGGGGTCTATGATTACAGCCGTGGTCTTTGGGACTCTTGCGATTGGACTCGCTGCTTGGAAGATTGATGTGGGAAATCTTTCCAACGTCTGGGCATGGGGGATTTTGGCAGCCGTGGCTGGCTTTTATTTCTTCCAAGGATGGGGGATGACTGCGCTCAGGTTGTGGGCTTGGCTCGTCAAGAAAGGAATCGTCCGCGCGCCGCCGAGGCATAAACTGATCGCACCGCTTCGAACACTCCATGGCTCCGATGTACCCTTTCTTGGAGTCAAGGACGGCTGGCAATGGATCAACGCTTCTCTTCTTGAGAGCTTCAAGCGAATTCCCAAAATCGCCCAATGGAGTATTTACGCCTTAGTCATTGGGCCTTTGCGAGTCCTTCACGAACGTCCAGCCCATTTTACATTCCTGAATCGCCTGCCCCATTGGCTTAACGAAGGAGTCGCCTATCCCCTTGAGTTTCTCTTCGTCATCAGCGCAGCCATCGGCTATAGCCTCCTTGGCACTCCAGTCGCTGCGTTGATCGGTGGGCTACTTGGATTGTCGATTCAGGTGGGATTGAGTTGGCGTGGCGGGGTGGAAGAGCAGGGCATTTCGCGCATCAGTTCACCCGCTCGGCGCTTGGCTCGCCTTCATGAGTTTCTATCACTGGTGGCTGCTGCGAGCCTTGTTGCTTTTTCGACGTGGAGAATACTCGCCCGCCCGAGATGGTTTTCCCTTGGCACGTGGTTAGGCGCTGTTGACCATTTTTGGTTGAACGATTTCCTGACTGTGCCGACGATCACTGCTGTTATGTGGATAATCTTGCACTTGTGGGAGAAGTTCCATAGACAGTCCCAGAAATCTTCGATGGAAAAAACACGAGCACGCCACCGTGCCATGAAGGATTGGCTGATGATGTTCATCGGTTTGACGATAGTCATCCAGGTTTGTTTTGAGCTTTCGAGTGCGGGACTAGGACCAGGTGCAAGTAGTATCTTCGATCCCTGCGACGTGGTCGCCATTTCGGTAGGTGGCATTGTGTCATGGATCGGCGCTCTTTTCCTGCCGTTCCCTCACGTAAACCCAAACACCTCACAGCCGCCTCGTGTCAAGAAGGTTAGGAGGCACTTACTCTTGGGGCTGCTCGTTGGCGCGCTGAGTCTTTCCGCGAACTGGGGATGGACGGCGAATGACGCGGCGATGCTCAGCGGTGGAGCGGATTGGCTTTGGGGTTTTGGTCTTGCAGGAGTTTTCGGATTGAGCCTATGGGGCTTGCTTAGGGGGCTGCGGTGGGCTGCTCAACGCTTTGCAAGCCAAGCCAGAAATTGGCGTGGCGTGAGGATAGGAACATCGCTGATCCTCATCGGCCTGACGCTGGGGCTGCCGAGGTTAGGATGGGCGGGGCAGGGGACGTTGGGTGGTGACATAAGCCTTGGGTGGGGATTTTTGATTCTGGCTGGATGGATCAGTTACAAGGGGTGGTTAAAAGTCAAGCCAGGTTCTGTGGTGAAGGCCATCCAGAATAAGCTTCGCTCGATCCAGACAGCCCTTCTCAAGATCGACTCAGGACCCAGGGGGCGAGGTTTTTCGACGCTTCGAGACTGGCTCTGGATGTTTGTGGGGGTGCTGACGCTGCTTGTGGCTTTTGGATCTGAGGCAAGCGAAGGCGCTCTAGAGAGTGTAGGCATGAACACGGCTGTGGGCCGTTTAAGCAAAATGCTCATGAGCGTTTTCGCAGATCCAGGCGCGTTGTTTGCTTATGCCGCTGTATTTCTCAGCATTCTACTAACCACTTGGGCGTTGCATCGGTTTATTTATCGCCAGGCTCAGCGGAGGATGACAACAGCACAGGCATCTGGTAGTGCCGCAGCGATTGCACAACTTGAGGGCAAGGTAGAGATCCTGAAGAGGGACTTGAAATGGCTACGATTGGGGATGAGGACGACTTTTTTTGTACTGTTTCCACTGATTCTATTTTTGTCATCGTGGATGGCAGGAACCGATGGGGTCACAGCAGTCCAGTATATCCAACGCCAGTTTCATGAGCTGCGAACACTCGTGGAATTATGGGTTGCCATGATGGCCATTGCGGGATTTGCGACTTTGGATCTTTTGATTCGAGCCGACTTGTCAGGTCTAGGTCGTATGCCGACTGCGGGTGAGCAACCCGGTGCAGATGAGGTAGGAGCGTTGGAAGGCTCAGGGGGTCTTCCTGGACGTTTGAAAGCGCAAGGTGATAAGACTCGCCAGGAACGCATAGAGGTTGTGGTGAATGCAGACGGTTCTTGGAGCGGTCCCTGGCGCTCTGTTTCCCAACGACTAAAGGAAATCCGTGAGAATATCAGGAATCCTTCCGAGCCCAAGCACCGTTTCCTACTCGATCTGGGCGATCTTTTTAAACTCTGTTTCCCTCCCATGGGACTATTCCTTGTTTCAATGGCAGTCTTCTTGGGCAGTACCGTGATTCCAGTCGCTTCGCCCTTGCTCTTCAACGTCCTTCAGGCTCGGCCTGATTGGTTGTGGGTTGGGTTCTTGTTGGGTATTCTCTCTGTGTCAGTCACCCATCTCTACTTGCCGTCCTTTCGTGCCCTGTTACGTCGAGTCTTTCAAGATCTGGCAATGGACTGGTTGCAAGTGTTTAGTCCAAGAAGCAGCAAGGCAAGGATCCCCGATCTCAGTCGTCGTCCCCTTACCGAAGCGTTTGTGATATTTGCTGGGCTCTTTGGAAGATTGTTTCCTGCACTGATAGGGGTTTTGTGGCTTCAAGCCCCTGTTTATTTGCCTGAGCCCTCATGGGTGGGACATATCTTATACGTTCCCGTCATCATGCTGAGTATGGCGGCTGTGTTTGTGGTGTTTTACAGCATCGAACGGGATTTGTGGCGAGAGCTGGTGTATTCTCTGTTCGTATCGGAATCATCTAGGGATATGCCGGATGGAGTAAGGCTCCGTCAGTCTTTGATCGCTATGACATGGCGGCAGCGAATGGTCTTCATGGGGATAACGACAAATCTATTAGGGCTGCTAGGTGCTGGCTTCCTTATCCTGTTCAAGATTCCTTTAATCCATGAGCTCTACGCCAGTTTCATGCAGGTTGGAATCGTTATGGTCCCGGCCTTTTTAGGAGTTGGGGCGGTTGTAGCGGTGGGTTATGGAGCGTTCTGGGCTTTTGGATGGATTACAGGCCACATAAAGGGATCTTACCGCCATCAAAAAGCAAGTGAAACGGTCCCGATTCCTAAGAAGAGACGATCCGCGCAGACTGCTCCTTCTTCAACAGGCTCCAAATTCCGCACCTGGCTCTGGCCACTTTTGCTTATCGGACTGACGCTGGGGCTGCCGAGGTTGGGATGGGCGCAAACAACTTCAGGACTCCAGAGCCTTGTGCAGGATCCGATGGGGTGGGTGGTGCTGGCGGGTTTTGTGTTCGTCTTGATTTGGCGGCTCATTCGCTGGTCCATGAGAGTCCATCAGCGCAACCGACAACAGCGGCTACAACAAACGGATACATTTTCATCACCGATATTAGGGATGGGGATCGTGCTCTCTCTTTGTCTCATCGGTTTCTACGCGCATCCATGGATGGGCGCAATAATAGGACCAAGCCTCCTGCTTGGTTGGACGATGAGAGAGCGTTTACGGTCGCTGATCCAGCGGGCGCCTTTGTGGCAGAAGACGGAGGCGTTTGCAGTAAGGGCACCGCTTCCTATCAAGCCTGTCGATGTGGGATCCATCGTCAAGTCTGCGAGACTGACTTCGCGATCGTTGTAGAACCGATTCCGAAATCAGTGATCAGTGACTGATACAAAAGAAATTAGTTTGGTGTCATTCTAACGTCCCCTCACTCGTTCCCTCTCTCCGTAGAGGAGAGGGGTGGGGTGAGGGTTATACTGATAAACGCGAGGGTATGCGATGCAGAGAGTGGGATGGATGAGCGTAATCGTATGGCTACTTGGCGCTGGGATTCTTCAGGCTCAACCTAAAAGCGGACCGGCAGAACATCCGCCCTTGCTGAGCGTCTCGGATATCACGATTCCCTCAGAGCTGGGCTACGTCCTGGAGCGACACGCGGCCACATCTATTTCCCATCCGACCATCGTCGTGCATATTCAGGAATCCCACGCCGATTATGAAACGCAAAGACACCTAGCGTCGATTTTAGAGCACCTCATCCAGCGTTACGGCCTCAAACGCATTCTCGTGGAAGGAGGCGAGGGCAACGTGGGCCTTTCTTATCTGAGGAGTTATGGCCCTTTAGAAAACCGAAAGGCCATTGCGGAGAAATACCTCAAAGTGGGTTTGCTGAGCGGTGAAGAGTATTTGGATATCGTCTCCGATTTTCCCCTACTGCTCTGGGGAATTGAGCAGAAAGCCCTTTATGATCAACACGTAAAGGCCTTTCTTGAAGTGGAGGTGATTGCGCCTTCCCTGGAGGCTATCCTGCAGGATGTGCGCGATGCGGCAGAGACCCTTCGTCCGAAGGTGTTTAGTCCCGTCTTAGTCGATCTGATGACAAGCATCGAGGCTTTTGATGCGGGTGCGATCGAGCTGACGGACTATGCGGATAGGCTTTCGAGTCTTGCTAAAGGCGTTGGAATTTCGAAAGAATACACGCTGCACACACGCCGTTTTGAGACGCTCCGTGAGCTTGAGCGGACGCTGGATTTCGAGCGCGTCCAAAAGGAACAAGGATCTCTCATCGAAGAGCTGGGCAGGCGCCTGAATCCAGAGGCGTTTGATGATCTGACGGAACAGGCGCGTGCGCTTGGGCAAGACGATCCGAGCCTAGACGCGTTCTACCACACGCTCAAACGATTGGCTGAGTCATCGGGGATTGCTTCCACGCAATATCCTCAACTTTTCCAGTACATCGAATATCTGACCGAAGGTTCCAAGCTCGATCCTGTTGCTCTGGCCGATGAGCTGGAACAGTTGGTACAAGAATTGCTCACTAGGCTTGGGGATAGTCCTGCCGCTAGACAACTGAGCAGTATCGAGCAGCAACGATTACTGGTCGAAAAATTCGTCATGCTCCGTCTTTCTCCCAAAGAACACCAACGCTTTCGCCTTCTCTCTCCTGAAGATATGCTCCCGATGTGGAACCGATTTCTGACCGGACAGGCGTTGGTGCATGGGCTAAAAGCCCCTTCATTAGAGGAAGGCTTGCAGCGGCTTCAGGTGGCCTGGCCTGTTCTGGAGCGTTTTTACAACATCGCGATGGAACGCGATGAAGTGTTGGTGCAGAAAACGTTGGAGCAGCTTAATCAGGCTTCTGAAGAGCCGGTTGTGGTTTTGATCAGCGGGGGTTTTCACTCTCCAGGAATTACCCAGCGCTTACGCAAGCAGGGGGTGAATGTAATCGTCGTCACTCCCGCGACTAATCAGGTGGTTGATGAGGCCCACTACCATGCCGTGCTGAAATACAAAAATGGTTACGGCCGTCTCGAGGACGTTAGGACGCCTGCCAACCAGACTGTCGCGGAAGATACCTCAAGGGCTGAGTAGCGGATTTAAATGTCTCAACGGGGAGTGTCTCAACCAATCAAGGGAACGAAAGAAATAGTCGATTAGCGATTGTTGATTTTCGATTGAACAGCAGTTTTTAATCGAAAATCAAAAATCGACAATCGAAAATTCCAAGAGAGGGAGTGACGTAATGAAGCATCGGTGGATGCGGTCTTTGTCTGTTTGGATTTCCGCGATCTTTTGGATGAACCAGATACTTCCAAGCGCCTATGCAGCTAGCATGTTGCGCGCTGCGGCGACGGATGAGAGTCGTTTTGAGGCGCAGCTTCAGACAGACACAGGCTGGGTCTGGGGACCTTCCGGAAACGTCGAGGCCTTTGGACGGGCGAATCTCGCTAATCTCGGAAGGGAGATCGTATCTGGCGCCCAAGCGGAGCATCGCGTTTTTTCCCTCGCTGGAGACAACGTGGGAGCCTCCATCGAGGAACAAGTGGAGTCTTATTCCTCGCAGGGCTATCAGCCACTTATGGGTAGCCCTCTCGCTGAAGACGAGAAACAGAATCTGATAGAGCGTCTTCGACGAGCCAAAGGGCTTCTCGATGCAATTGTCAACGATCCTGTGACGGTTGAGGTAAACGGCAGGCAGCAAGTCGTCGTCCCAGCCGAAGCGCTTTCGTTCGATGTCGTTATCGATGCGGGGAACAGTCCTTACCTCGTGGGTGTAGGACTTGAGGGGGCGGTGCACTTGGCTCTGGTGGCCTACGCCGAGGCGGCGACAGAAGATTCCCAGGGGAGGATTCTGCTTAGCCTGGAGCAAGTCTTAGGGTTGGCGGATTCAGGCACGGAAGGTTTGCAAGCTTTGAGGTGGAAGATTGAGCACGAAGTACGGGATGCCTTTCGCGGTTATCACGTGGACGAGCCGGTGGAAGTGCGGAATTTCGTCAATGCACAGATCGCCCAGGTCATTCAGCGTTTCGAGCAAGCACAGCCATCGGACCGGACGCAAGCTCTTACCCATCGTATGGAGGCTACCGCAGTCAAAGCGAGAGGCCTCGTGAAGGAGCGCGAGCATGAGATGGTCTTTACAGGAATCGCTCGGTATTTCGACGGGGTGATTCCTGGAGATCGCCTGGAGTCCATTCGTCAGCGCTTGATCGAGTCTCTGCCCACGGGACAACCCTCTCCTGTGAACTCTCCTTACGTCAGACAACGAGGTGATGATCTGGTGGTGAGCGTCCTCTATAACGGGCTTGAGGAGAGTGCGGTTGTGGCTCACCACGTCATGACGATTGTCCAGCAGGTTTTAAGCGGACCCGCTCCATCCGAGGTTATGGCCATTCGTCAGAAGTATCAGGATGAGTATTCCGTTAGCGTCAGGCTAGGCGGCAACAACATCGCCGTGGGATTGGTCAATCGCGCCGGGGATGTCGAGAACCGCACCGCCCCCCTTGAGTTTAACTGGCGACGCGCTTTCTTCGGGGAGGGCGAAGGCGTCAATGAAAAGATTCTCGCTTTGGCGCAACAGCCCGGGGAAGAAGCAAATCAGGTGGCGAATGACATCGTTGCGGAGGCGGTCCGTCACATTTGTTGGGTCATCGAGACGACAGGACTGCCCTTGAACAACCTGCGTCATGTCCACGTCTCTTTTCCCGGTCCTGTGAACCAAGCGCAAGGATTGGTCGGGGATCCTTTTCCTGCTCCCAATGTCCCCGGCTTTGATCGGTACCCGATTGTGGATCAAGTCCAGAGGCTTCTTGCCGCAGAGATGGGGGTTGCTGTGCCTGTCTTTGTTGAGAACGATGCGGATGCCGGACACCGAGGAGAGACGAGCGCCGGCGGTACTGCGGTAGGGATCCAGAACGTCGCCACCTTGATTTGGGGTACGGGTATCGACGGACGTGGCGAGAATCAAGGACGACTGCTGACGTCTGAAGGCTGGGATGAAATCGGACATACCATCGTCGGGCATCTGGATGAGCAAGGTAGGGCGCATTATGAGTTTCGAGGCTTTGAGCTTAAGGGAGAGCGTCCTCAGTTGCGGGAAGGGGAGTTTGAAGTCGAGCAACGCCTCGGGGGTGAGGCCTTGAAGGCTCGGTTTCAAGCCCTTGGCTGGCGGGATGCGCAGCATGTTTCTGAAGTTGCTGGCTCACCGGCTGTTTCGCATGCCTTAGCGCATCGGGCTATTATTGACGTCGGTCAAGAAATGGGCCGTGCCCTTGCCGCTCTTTTGCAGCCTTTCATTGAGGTTTCCGGTTTTGTGCCGGAGCGGTTTATCCTTACCTCAGGGGTTGCCGAGAACTTCGCAGTTGGGCTTAAGGATAGCAAAGGCAGGGACCTTTTGATCGGTGCCATTCAGGATGCCGTTTTTACTGAACTCTACGTCCGATATGGAACGGATATGTCTATTTCTAGGAAGATCGCTGATAGCATCCAGCGCAGCATGATGGACTACCGACGAGAATTTTCCGGTTCTGCCGCCTGGTTTTCTCCGGTGGGAGAGCGCCCTAACGGGATCGTTTCCTTGCGTGATGCTACCGGTGAGCCGGTTCATTTCAGCGCAGGTGGCATCATCGATGCCAGGGACTGGGAATTTGTTCCTGGAAAGCCTGGTCAGATTCGCGAGAAAGCTAACCCCAGCATCTTCGCCGATCGTCAGCCGGATGGCACTTTTGCCGTTGCTAGCGGCGGGATGATGGGGCAGGAAAAACAGGCCATGAAGGCATTAGACTGGGGGGATCTCTTTGAGGTTTTCCATCACATTAACGATCCACGCGGAATCAACGGAAAACTCTTTGACTTCATTCCCCGCGTTGGTGAAACCGAAGTAAGCATCCATCCGCATGAGCAAATTTTGATCCAGGGAAAGATGATCGAGACTTGGCGCGCCATTGGTCCCATGGATGCAAGTGCCGAAGATATTGTCAGAGCCGTACTGGAACAAACTGAACTGCCGGAATCGATCCGCCAATCCTTTATCGATCTAGCCAAAGCTAAAGCGCCCCACCTGTTGACTCAGTCTGATGAGTCCAACGTAACGCCTCAGCCCGTCTCCGGTGGACTCGCAGAGGAAGGGGAACAGGGGAAGAAGGTTGATTTGAACCGGACGATTGCCATCTTGGGGCAGCTTCCACAAGTACGCCGCTCGCAGAAAATCAAGCAGCAGGCGACGGTGAGAGAGCTGCTACAGGAAGAGCCAAAAGCAGACGAGGAACTTCTGGTCGTTCGTGCCAACGGGCCAGTCTGGTCTGTTTCGACGCAGGATCTTCTTCTCAATCCTGGTGATGTCCTTGTCGTGGTTAGGCGTGGGATGAGCCCTGAGGAACTTTCACGCGCTCTGGCTCAATGGCAGGCGAGGCAGGCGATGTTAGATCTATTTCACGGAGATCTTGCCTCTATTACTGAGAAGATTGTTATGATCCAAAGCGCCAAATCAAGGGAACAGGTATCTGTGCGTTATAGAGATCGGTATCGAATCCTCATTGTCATGAGTTCTGATATCTCTCCTCAAGAGATGACACAGAAAGTGATCGATTTTCTTTCCGAGCCTCTACGCCAAGAGTTTGTTAAGAGGGTCACAGAAAAGGCGCCATTTCTCCTTGGACATGGAGGCGTTCTCAGCGATGCGGATGCCAGCGCTACGGAGGCTGCCGAGACGGCAGGGTTCGAAGCATTGAGCTTGTGGGAGCTTGAACAGAGGGTATCCCAGCCTCGGGTGTATGAACCAGCAGCCCAAGAATTAGGACGCAGAGGACACGAGGCGATGAATACGGTGCCGACTCTCATGAGAACGGCCATTAGCATCGGGGACACGAAACATATGGGGGCCTTGCTGGACGCACTTCAGCGCATTGACCCTGATGCGGCCAAGGCTATTACGCATCTGCGTATCTTCTATGATCCTAAGGCTGGCTGGCACCAGCGGGAAGTAGCCATTCGTGCTTTAGGAGAGCTCCCGAATGTGAGCCTGTGGGCAATGGACGTGATTCTTCCAGCAATCCAGTCTGCGCTGGAAGATTCCAATCATTTGATTGCACTCTCTGGGATTCAGGCTGCCAATCAGTTGGGTACGCGTGCCGAAGCACTCGCACCGATTCTTCGACGCCTGACACTTTCCGATCACGAAGAGGCGTTTCGGTTAGCTGCGAGTAATGCCGTGCGAAAGGTGGATCCTTGGGGTAGAACTGTTCTGTCAGTCTCCGGTGGGATGAGCAATGAGGATGCTGCAGCGATAGGGCAAGCTACGATGGCGGGACAGGCTAAAGCAGCGGGAAAGTCATTCGAGCGGCGAGGAGATTGGGAACTGGTCTTTAATCTTGTAACAAGATACGCCCTTCCTTTTACAGAAGGGGGATTCAAATTCGCTGTCCTTCGCCCAGGGGGTGGACTTCACGTGAGCTACGAGAAGCTTCCTGAAAGCGAGCCCCACCTAGGAATGTTTCAGTTGACTGTCGAGGCGGGTGAAGATGTGGCACCAGAAGATATTCTACGGGAAGTCATCGCGAAACTTCCCCAAGAAGCAAGTGCGCGATTTGCCGAAGTGGTGCAGCGCCAAGCACCCCATTTGCTGACTCAGGCTGATGGGTCCAACGTAATGCCTCAGCTTGCTGACTTGGCTAAGCGCCATGGCTTGAGCGTGCCACCCGAGATGCCTCCTTCTGTATCCGGCGGCTTAGACGATACGGATTTAAAAGAGACAGAGGCGGTGCCAGCCGTGCAGGGGGTGGGCTCGACGCAAGCCAAGCGAGATGGCAAGGCACTTGCTCAAAGGCAAGGGACGTTGCTCATAGGACTCGTGGATTTCGTCCGGTTGCTCAGCGAAGAGGTTATCTTGCCGGAGGAGGGGGTGACGGTGTCGGGATTGACCGGTCTGTTGCGAACAGTCTACCAAACCTCAGAGGCTACTATCCGACGAGAACTGAATGGACTTGCGGCTCTGGGTTTGTTAACGAGGGTCAATGCGGATAACAGCAATCGCATTCCTTATCGTTATCGGCCGGTACCCTGGCTTGTCGAGGCGATTGAACGCGATCCTGACACATTGAAAGGACACATCTTAAAACTGAATGGGCTGGATATTCCGGAGTTACCCCCGCTAGAGTCTAAGCGGTTACAGGATCGAAAGCGTCGAGAAGCAGCCTTTGCGGATGTAGAGACTTTGCGCAATACCCTAAGCCATCTCGACCTTCTGCGAGATGATTCTGGAGAGAAAAAGCCCGATGTTTCTGCGCAAGCTCCCGAGACCTTGCGTGCATTGTCTAACCTGCCGATAGATGAGCAGATTAGAGCGCTGGGACTAGATCCTCAAGAGCCGATGATCAGCTCGGCCTTGCTCGCTGGACAGTTTGGAGAGGTTTTGGATTATACCCCCACCCCGGAAGAGACGAGTCAGGCCGCCGACACCCGTGAGCACCGGTGGGTTGTGATTCACTCGTCTGTCCTGACGGATTCACCGGCTGCGGCTATTACGCTTGGGCGTATTCGGAAGGCCCTCACCGATTCTCTCGAAGGAGGGCCAAGCGCCTTGCACTTTATTCTCGCAGTTCAAAGTGCGACGAATCCCGAAAGGGCTGAAGCCTTGGCTGAGGCAATCGTCGCCAAGCTACCAGACGCCTCAGGCGAGGTGGCTCGATTGACGAGAGACAATTTCTCAATGGTCGTTCCGGCGCAAATGGATGCCGATGAGCTCGTTGGGCGAATACGATCTCTGGGCAGCAGTTTTCACGGAAGTCGGATAGTGAACGTCATTGGGCCTGAAGCATTCGCAGAAACGATTCAGGAAGCAAGCCGTGGAACCGAGCAACCCCAGGCTGAAGTGATCGCTCTAGAGCCAGCCGGCTCGGCTCAGGTGACTTCAAACGCTCAAGCGATCGTCCTTGCGATAAAACGGGCACTCGCACCTGCATCCGTTTCGCAGGAAAATCTGCAGGTTTTGCTTAGTCGTCAGTTGGCTGAGGGAATTTTCGAGATCAAAGCAAGGCCTGTGATTGCGCAAGTGCGCTCGAGGATTCGGGCTTATCAAGCGGCAATGTCAGATGTGTAGATAATTTGAATGAGTTGTAAAAAGTTTTGTGTTACAATAACGCCCTATGGCGAAAATAGGGACTTTATCCTCTGTCACAGCGTCACAGTAAAACGTAGGAGAGGAGCCAATGGATACCACGAAAAGTCCGATGAGCGTCCAGCAGGATCAAACAATCGAGTGGCGGCAGCATCGGAGAGCCGAAGTGGAGGCGCCCATTGAAATTCGCGGACTCGATATCCAGGAGTCCATGCGATTCGTTACAGGACAGACGAAAAACGTGAGTCTGGCCGGCTGTTACGCCATTGTTCCGGCACCATTCCCTTTTCCGGTTGGGGCTTCCATTTATTGCGCGATCACGATTCCTCGGGCGGCGATGAAGTATCTGCCCTTTTCACGGATCATGGGTAGTGGACATGTGGTTCGCAT
Organism: Candidatus Omnitrophota bacterium; assembly: GCA_023247255.1. Lineage (GTDB taxonomy): Bacteria > Omnitrophota > Gorgyraeia > Aquiviventales > Aquiviventaceae > JAHFGV01. Next base: position 33,280 of record JAHFGV010000014.1, read on the forward strand.
TGAAGTGGTTCGGACAGAGGCTGATAGTCAGCAAGAGTCTTCAGGAAATCTGAGAGTTGGGCTCGGAATCGCGTTTAGTCGAGATGTCACAGCCTTGGGGACAATGCGGGGATATCCCTCCTGATGACGGGGCTACCGGTTGCTCATTCCAAAAATGGTGGTGGCTCAAGACTGAACAAATTTTCAATTGCCGATTTGCGATTGTCGATTGAAAAATGGCTTGGTCCTTCAATTGGCAATCGGCAATCGGCAATCGGCAATACCGGAGTGCTTGCCGTGGTTTTCTTCATCATTAGTTCGGGATTGTCGGGTTGTGCGCCTCAGTCGAGTGAGCCGACACCGCTTAGGGTATGGCATTCCTTGACGGATCGAGAAGGTGCGTTCCATCAACTGGCATCGCGTTATCAAAAGGAAACAGGCATAGCGGTGCGGTTTGAGTTGTACGCCCCGACGGACATCTACGAACAGAAGGTACGCTCCGCCGCCCAGATCGATGGGTTGCCGGAAATCTATAGCGTTATGAGCGGCGAGATGCGAGAGCTGGCCAGTTTCATCCAAGCAGGGCATGTGCTGTCTCTAGAAGAGACTATGAGCCGAAACAGCGATGCCTGGCGTTCGATCTTCTTTCCCAGGGCTTTGGCGGTCAATACCTTAAGGCCAGGCAATCCATTCAACGTGCCTCCAGGGGTCTACGGGGTTCCGCTTGACGTGATGAATGTTCAGATCTTTTACAACAAGAAATTACTGGCCGCACTCGGAGTGGATCCCCTTAAAGGCCCAGCGACTTGGGCAGAATTCATCGCCCTGGGTAAGTCAGCCAAACAACAAGGATTGATTGGACTGGTGAGTGGTTGGGCGGAGCTGTGGATGATTGATTGCTTTGCATCCAACTATGCCATTCACCTCATGGGAATGGATAAGGTGGAAGCCACCTATCAAGGCGAAGTGCTCTATACCGATTCGGATTGGCTTAAGATTTTTAGCTTGTTCGCCCAGTTGCGCGACAGCGGTCTGTTGGCAGAAGGAATCGTCTCTCTGGGGAACAAGCAGGCCGAGCAACTTTTTGCGAATGAACGGGCGGTGTTTGCCTTTAACGGAACCTGGGGGGTGAATGTCTACAAGGGCATGAATCCTGACCTTGACTATGGAGTCATGATGCCACCGCCCTTCATACACTCTCGTCCGATGGTGACATGGGGGGGAGCCGGAGCCAGCTTCGTAGTGAATGCCAAAGCGCCTCGTCGAGAAGAGGCCGTGGCGTTTCTCCAATGGCTGACGGCTGAACCTCAACAACGCCAGCTCACGGAAGCTACGCAGAATATTCCCGCCAACCGACTGGCAGCCTCTGGCCTACCGGAGAAACTGGCGGCATTCGCAGACGATATGGACGCGACTGTCCATCCCAGGCTCTTCAGCGTTCAGGAAGGACCAACGGTCATCGAAGCTTTTGATAAAGGCATCCAATCCATTCTGATCGGGGAAGCGACTCCGGAGGAAATCGCTCAGCATCTGGAGCAGCTCAAGAGACGAGAAGCCTCTCTCCACATTCCCTGAGCCTATTTTAAAAGCTGTGTCATGTTCCAAGAGAAGTAATGAGGACTGTGTCATGTTTCATGAGTCATGTGTCATGGAAGACTGTTTCATGTTTTATGTGTCATGAGTCATGGAAAGCAAAAGGAGCGCTTTGGCCGTGCTTGAGACGCCTGTTTATTTTCTGCTTTTTCATGACACATGACTCATGAAACATGACACAGACGTGGGTAGTGGATCTTAGGAACATGACACAGACGTGCGTCTGCGATACATAAGACAGGATCGCATGTGAGGCAATGATGAGGGTGAACGGCCAGGCCATTCAGCCTTACCTATTTCTTCTGCCAGCCTTAGTTTTATTCGCCACGTTCTCCGTTTTCCCCTTTTATCTGATGATGGAAACCAGCCTGTTCCAGTGGGATGGCGTCAGCCCGATCAGACAGTTTGTGGGATTGCATAATTATGCCCAGGCTATTTTGCATGATCCTGTTTTTCACCAGTCTTTCATCCACGGAAGCTGGGTTACGTTGCTGGCCCTGACGTTTCAGAACGCCCTGGCTCTTTTGCTTGCCATCGCCGTCAATCGCAACCTTCCTGGCCGTGGCATCTACAGGACCATTTTTTTTCTTCCGCCGATTCTATCCGAGATTGTCGTCGGGCTTATCTGGTTTTGGATCTATGACGGGAACTTCGGCATCCTCAATGAAAGTTTGACGCGCTTGGGACTGGCCTCGTGGGCTCGTTCCTGGCTGGCAGATCCCCACACGGCACTCAACGCCATAGCTGTCATCCATATGTGGAAAGGATTTGGCTGGGGATTCGTCATCTTCTTGGCCGGGCTGCAAACCATTCCCGATGAACTCTATGAAGCGGCTCGGGTGGATGGGGCGGGGTCATGGTATCGTTTCTGGCATATCACGATCCCTCTTTTGAGCCCGGTAGTCATCCTCGTTTCCATTTTGACGATTCTGGGAACGATGCAGATCTTTGCTTTGATTATCGCCACAACCGGAGGCGGGCCGGGTTATCATACGGAAGTGCCGATTACGCGGATCTTTGCCAGTATGTTAGGTTCCTCGCGCTTCGGATATGCCTGCGCCCAGGGAATCGTGTTTGGGTTGATCTTACTTGTGTTTTCGCTTCTGCAACTGCGGCTGCAGAAGCGGACTACCCCGTGACATAAGATGTGACAGCTTTCTAAGATCCAGCACTCATGTCTGTTTTATGAGTCATGTGTTATGTGTCATGAAAGACTTCTCATATCTGTTGTCGTTCCTTGACACATGAAACATAACACAGACGTGGGTAGTGGATCTTAGAAACATGGTTTACTTTCTTCTTGGCCCTGGGCCACTTGGCCACTAATCTCGATGCATTTTGCAAAACCTCAGTCATTCACTCAGAAGATGCATCAATGGGCGGCCTATTCGGGTTGGCATGTTCTGTGCCTACCTGTGGCTATCAGTTGTCTTTTCCCTCTTGTCTGGATGATTTCCTCCAGCTTAAAAACGCAGCAGACTGTATTCACTGACTATAGTGTTCTTCCGGCTCATCCCCATTTTAACAATTACCTGGTGGCCTGGACGCAAGGCCGTTTCGGAATCTACTTTCTCAATTCGTTATTTTATTCGGCGGTGGTGGTCGTTGGGATCGTTTCACTCTCGGCCATCACAGCCTACGCTTTTTCTCGATTCAGCTTTCGTGGCTCAGGCTTTCTCTATCGCGTGCTTCTTTCTACCATGCTCATTCCCATTCCCGGTTCCTTTGTGGCTTTGTACATCCTTCTCAATAGTCTGCATCTGATCGATACAGGATCCGGAGGCCTGCTACCCAGGCTGGGTTATGTTCTTCCGCAGATCAACGCCGGCTTGCCTTTTGGGGTGTTTATCCTGAAACCGTTTTTCGACAAGATTCCCAAGGAGCTGGAGGAATCGGCCAAAGTAGACGGCTGTGGAGCCTTGGGGGTGTTCTGGCACATCATGTTGCCTTTAGCTCGACCCGCGTTGGGTGTGGTGGCGCTTTTAACTTCGCTGTCGGCGTGGAATGAGTTTCTCTTGGCATACCTTGTGTTTTCCCGTCATGAGTTGATGCCGCTTCAACGTGGGCTTTTGGCCTTTCATGGCACCCACCTGACCGACTACCCCCTGTTGATGGCAGGGATGGTCATCTCGATTGTGCCGATTGTGGTAATCTACTTAGTGATGCAGCGGAATATTATTCAGGGAATAACGGCAGGCGCGCTCAAGGGATGAGGAAAGATAACGTTTGTGTCATGTTTGCTGTGTCATGTGTTATGGAGTCCACATGACGTATAGCACATAAATCATGACACAAACCTTGACAAAGACCTCTTTGGACAGCCATCCAGGGGGAAGGGAGGAAACCAAATGCGACTCGCAATGTGGGTAGTGGGTATAGGATTGATCGTAAGTGGGGACCTGACGTGGGCGCAGGATATGGGGACGTCGTCTGAAACTCAGTCGGGATCTGCTCTGGCATCGACGCAAACAGCGACCAATCCGAACCCAAGTTCCTCAAGCTCGAGCACCCAGCAGTATGATTTTGGTGATTACACCTCACAAACCTTGACCACTAAAGCTTGGGAGGCGTTGGAACGTCAGGACTTCGCCGCCGTGGAGGCCTTTGCCACTAAATGCATCAGCCTCTATGAGCACAAGGCCTTGGAACAGGCGGCTACCCTTACCGATTTTGCTCCAAAAGAAAAGGCCTTTAGCTACTGGGCCCTGAACGACGTAGCGACCTGCTACTTTATTTTAGGTCGGGCGCGTTTGGAACAAGCTCAAGTGGCTGAGGCGCAACAGGCATTCCAAACCGTGATTGATCGCTTTGCCTATGCCCAGGCTTGGGATCCCAAGGGTTGGTTTTGGAAGGTTGCTTCTGCCGCTAGGGATAAACTCGAAACCCTTGGGACCCCCTACGATTTCGGCGATTCTAGTTCGCAGATGCTAACGACGAAAGCTTGGCAGACCCTGGAAAAGATGGATTATCGCGGCGTGGAGTTATACGCGAGGAAATGCATCGAATTGTACGAAGAAGAAGCCAAGAAGCAGCAGAGTCAGATCAAAGATTTTGCCCCCAAAGAGAAGGCTTTCGATTACTGGGCCCTGAACGATGTGGGGACCTGTTACTTCATTTTGGGCCGCGCCTATCTGGATCAGGGAAAAATCGAAGAAGCCCAGGAAACGTTTCGGGTGATTGTGGATCACTTCCCCCATGCCCAAGCTTGGGATCCTAAAGGATGGTTCTGGAAGGTCTCTGTGGCTGCCAGCGACAAACTGAGCACCATCGGTACTCCCTATGATTTTGGAGATTACACCTCGCAGACGCTCACAACGAAAGCCTGGGAGACTCTGGGGCAATCGGACCATCGCGGAGTGGAACTCTACACAAAAAAGTGCATCGAGTTCTACGAGCAAGAAGCGCGGCTGCAGCAGATGAGGCTTTCCGATTTTGCCCCGAAGGACAAAGTGTTCGACTCTTGGGCGCTCAATGACGTCGGCACCTGCTACTTCATCTGGGGCGAATCGTTGATGGCTCAAAAACGCTATCCCGAGGCGAAGGCGGCCTTTGAACGGGTCGTCAAGGATTTCGGATTCGCTCAGTGTTGGGATCCGAAAGGCTGGTTCTGGAAAGTCGCTGTGGCCGCCCGCGGACGCTTGAACAAAATCCTCGCCGAGACCGGCAATTGAACTCCACCCCATTAACAGGCTGCGGAAAAACCCTTCAGGGTTCAGGGTTCAGGGTTCAGGGTTCAGGGTTCGGGGCCAATACACAACCGCTCGTCGGTGAGACGGGTCCTGGCCCCCAGCCCAGAACCCTGAACCGACTGGTATTTTTCAGCATCCTGTTAGAGGTTAAGGGAAACTGCCTTGGAATTTTCGATTGTCGATTGGAAGACGGCCGTTCAATCGAAAATCGACAATCGTCAATCGACAATTCCCTTAGCTCTCTTGATTGACCGAAGGCTCGGCTCACTCGCTCATCGGTGAGACGGGTCCTGGCCCCCAGCCCAGAACCCTGAACCGACTGGTATTTTTCAGCATCCTGTTAACGCGCATTGACGATTGTCTTAACTGAGGTTTTGCAAAATGCATCGAGGTTAGTGGTAGTGCTCACGTCTGTTTCATGAGTCATGTGTTATGTGTCATGAAAGACTGTTTCATGTTTTATGGTTTATGTGTCATGAAAAAGCGGAAAATAGACAGGCATCTCAAGTGTGGCCAAAGGGGCTCTTTTGCTTTCCATGACTCATGACACATGAAACGTGGCACAGTTTTTCATGGCACATGACTCATAGAACATGACACAGTCCTCATTACTTCTCTTGGAATAGGACACAACGCTCGGTCAACCCGTTGGCTATTTTTGCAAAAGCCCAGTCTTAAGATGCCTCTGCTAACCCTCGTAGTGTGCGTCAGCATTCACACCTTTTTTAGTCTCTCAGCAATAGAACTGGCATGGGCGCAGGAGCCGGTTTCGGATTCAACGATTCAGCAGTCGTTGCCAAAGCGTGTGGAGCTGCGGGGCGAATGGTTTTACGTCGACGGGGAGCCATTTTTGATCAAGGGAATCGGATACTCTCCAGCGCGGCCAGGACAGATTCCCTGGAAACAGCCTCCGAATCTGGAATGGGTGGAAGATGATTTTCAGCGGATCGTGGAGGCCGGATTCAATACCCTGCGAACATGGGCTCCGCTTTCTCCAGAATTGCTGAGGCTAGCCGATCAGCATGGCTTGATGGTGTTGCAGGGAATTTGGTTGGAACGTTCCGCTAACTACACCTCTGGGGCGTTTCAAGAGGCATCACTCGATCAGCTTCGAGAGAAAGTCACCGAAGCGATGCCGCACTCGAACATTCTGGCTTTTCTGATCGGAAACGAGCTTTTGCCAAAGGAGGTGTTTGAGGCAGGTATTCCACAGACGGAAGCATTTTTACAGACCCTGTTTCAAGGGGTAAAGGCGCTTGGCCCTACTCGCTTCGTATCCTATGCCAATTGGCCTTCTTTATCTTTCCTGAATCAGGCGATGGCGGATGCTGTCTGCTTCAACCTTTATCCCTATGAGCCGGTCAGCGTGTCGCACACCTTTGGATTTCGCAGTTACGTAGAATATTTAAAGGAGTCCTTGGCATTCAACAAGCCACTCGTGGTGACGGAAATTGGCCTTTCAGTTTCCCCGAAGGCAGGCGATCGGCCCGGCTATGGAGGCAACACCCAAAAGGCGCAACAGGACGAGTTGATGGGACTTTGGGATGATCTGTTTCAAGCCAACGCCCAGGGCGGGGTTGTCTTTGAATGGAATGATGAATGGTGGAAGCAAGGAGAAAACAATGCAGACGAAAATGTGCATGACGCTGAGGATCCTGAAGAGTGGTTCGGACTGATCCAATTCTCCGATCGAGAAGATAAACGAGGTCAGCCTCGGCCCGTGTATGAAAGTTTGAAAACCTACAATCAAGCGATTCTGTTGAGTCCGCTTGGAGGCAGGGAATATCAGCAGGAACTTCCCGTTACCGTCTATGCCACCGAAGCGGTGGCTTTCGTTCGCGTTCATTTTGGGCCACGGGGTTGGTTCGGGCAAAAGATGTGGCATCCGGCAACGAAACTCAGTCGGCATTGGTGGAAAGCTATGATCCCGGTGTCGGCTAGGCTGAAAGACGGAGAATATCCTCTGGTGATGGAAGCCTTGGATCGAGATCGTCATCTGGTGGTTCGACACCAGAGGATGATTCGTATTGGTCCGGAACATCCCCGGGTCCATCTTTCCCTTGTGACGGATCAAGAGGTCTACCACGCTACAGACACGCCGGAATCGGTTCGCTACACAATCAGTGTGACAGATGATCAACTCCGCCCGGTAGTCGGATATCCCGTGTTCTGGTCCATAGCCGAGCCGCAGACGAACCACGAATTAACGCACAGCCGTTTGACGGATGAGCGGGGAAAGGTGGAAGGGACTTATCTTGTTCAAGATCCCGGTATCGTGATCGTGGCATCTGCGACACCGCGTCATCCTGATTCGAGAGATTCCTTGCGGACCGGAACCCAGAAACTGCTTTTGGTCTATTCTAAGAGTCCTTTAGCGCCTCATGAGGCTTCTGCCTGGGAGGCGGCAGTTCCTGGGGAGATTCAGCAAGCGTTGCGTCATGACCCACCGGCGTTTGAGTTGCATGATCCTGGACGAGAGCGCCTGGTGGATTATTCTCGATACGGCACGTTCCATAATTTAGGGACAGACACTTATCGGTATGAAGTGAAGGATTGGCAGAATCTCGCGGCGGCGGTCGGGGAGGGGATTTATCCGAACGAAGCGGGGCTGCTCAAGGATCCGGCGTATCAAGCAGCGCAACAGTCGAATAAACTGGATGGCAGTCACTGGGACTTTACCTTTCATCTGGATGTGGCGTTGAGTTTTTTCAAGTGGGCCCAGACGGATGAGGAGCCGGGTGTGAAACAGTTCTACGTGGCTCTGGCGCTCGAGCGCGCGGGACTCTGGCTTCAGGCCGTAAAGGCCTATTACGCAGTCTTGGTGCATTTTCCAAAATCGATTGGCTGGACGGCATTCGATCCTCCCACACCGTGGTATGTCGGTAAGGTAGCCCGTGACAAGATTGAGGCGATCTTGCGTCTGCATCCAGAGCTTTCCATGCGACTTGAGGGTACACAGATCATCGTGCAAAATGGTTTCGATCACGATCTCCAAAACGATACCATTCGGGTTGACCCAGGAAGACTCCTGCGCGTGACGTCGGATTCTCAGGCGACTGCATTGACGGATCGCAAGCCGAATCGGACCGTTCGCGTTACGGGGACGGGTCGTGTGCAGCTGCTTCAGGATGATCGCACTCACTGGCAGCTTCACGTGGACGGGAAGCCCTGGACGATTCAAGGATTGACCTATCAGCCCAGTCAAGTAGGGGAGTCTCCGGACGAAGGGACGTTGCGGGATTGGATGCGGGCGGATCGAAACGGTAACGGCCGCATCGATGCCTTCGATACCTTTGTGGATCGCAACCGCAACAATCGTCAAGATGCGGATGAACCCATCGTCGGCGATTTTGAACTCATCCACGCGATGGGGGTCAACACCCTTCGGCTGTTCCATACCAACCATCCGGATACGGCGACGACGAAAGCGCTGTTGCGCCAGCTCTATGAACGGTATGGATTCATGGTGCTCATGGGCGATTTTGTCGGGATGTACACCGTAGGCTCCGGTGCCCGGTGGGAGGATGGTACGGATTACCTCAATGTCGAGCAACGCAGCCGGATGTTTGAGGCGGTCAAGCAGATGGTTCAAGAGTACAAGGATGAGCCTTATCTACTGATGTGGGTGCTGGGCAATGAAAATAATTATGGCGGGGTGCATGGCATCGTCGGAGGGGTGGGCAATGCTGGCCGGTATCCCAGGGAATACTACCAGTTCATCAATGAGCTGGCTGGTTGGATTCACTCGGTGGATCCGAACCATCCGGTGGCGGTGGGTAACGGCGATGTACTTTTTTTGGATCTGGTTGCCCAGGCTGCCCCGGCGATTGATGTGTTTGGAGCCAACAGCTACCGAGGCTGGCATGGATTCGGCCGCACTTTCTTTGAAGAAATCAAGCGTATGCTTGACAAACCGGTGTTGATTACGGAATATGGATGCCCTGCTTACCAGCGGGGACAATCCGGGGAAGTCGCGCAACGCGATCAGGCGCTCTATCATTTTGGCAACTGGGTAGATCTGGCCGACAACATGGCTGGATCGGGTGTGGGCAATGTCGTGGGTGGAGTGGTTTTCGAATGGTCGGATGAATGGTGGAAAGCAGGGCAGCCGCCGGCGTTTTCCCCCAAGCAGCAGGAGGTGATCCCCAACTGGGCGGGGCCTTTTCCTGGAGGGTGGAATTTTGAAGAGTGGTTTGGTCTGGTGGGGCAGGGGGATGGGGGTAACAGCCCCTACCTTCGCCAGCTTCGACTCAGCTATCGGCTCTATCAGGCTTTGTGGGGCAAAGGGACAGTGGGTGAGGCAAAGTGATCACGTATTGTCGATTTTCGATTGTCGATTGTGGATTGTCGGTGGCAAAGAGGGTGGTGTTTCTCAGATCTGAGGTTTTGCAAAATGCATCGAGATTAGTGGCAGTGCTCACGTCTGTTTCATGAGTCATGTGTTATGTGTCATGAGTCATGGAAAGCAAAAGGCGTACTTTGGCCGTGCTTGAGATGCCTGTTTATTTTCTACTTTTTTCATGACTCATGATACATAAAACATGACACAGACGTGAGTACTGGATCTTAGGGACATGACGCAACACTCGGTCAACGCGTTGGCTATTTTTGCAAAAGCCCAGTTAGATGACATCTATTGTAAATCGACAATCATACTGAGCGGAGCGAATGAAAGGTTGCCCCTTGCGCTGAGTGCAGCGTCGAATCGGCATGGCGGTAATGCAACCTATTTTCCGCTCTCCTGAGTAAGTCGTGAATAGCTAGACGAGGAGGTGACGGCGGCATGAAACAGGGTAAAAAAGAGAAACGGGGCAGTTCTCTTTCACGGTATGGGCGTTTCAGTACGGAGGGAACGGAATTTATTATCACAGAGCCGAATACCCCGCGGCCATGGATCAACTATTTGACCAACGAGCAGTACTGCGCCATCATTTCTCAATGTGCGGGGGGCTACAGTTTTTATAAAGACTGTCGCAGCGATCGGATTACGCGATGGGCTCCGGAGAATTGGCACTTTGACCGTCCGGGACGTTACCTGTATCTGAAAGAAGGCAAGCAGGTCTGGAGTGCCACCTATCAGCCCATGCGGGTGAAGCCTGATTATTTTCAGGCGCGGCACGGTTTGGGTTACACCACCATCGAAACGCGGTATCACGGCATCGATTGTTCCTCGACTTTTTTTGTACCCATCCAGGATCCCTGTGAAGTATGGCTCTTCACATTGACCAATCGGACGACACGCACGCGCCGCTTGGAGCTTTTTCCATACGTGGAATGGCTCCTGGGCGATTATCATCTGGAGCTGCGGTATCGGAACATCCTCAATCTCTACAACCGGGTATGGTTCGACGAAGAACACCAGGCTATCCGGGCGAAAAAGACCGCTGCCTGGGGAGACATGGATATTCGACCTTTTCTATTCCATGCCTTTTTCGCATCCAGTCTGCCGGTTGAGGGTTATGTGACCCTGAAGGATGCCTTTCTGGGGCGCACCAGTACGGAAGAGCGGCCCGAAATGTTGCTGGACGGTTCGTTTAAGACGGTGCCTTTATGTTCGGGGGAAGATGGGATTGCCGTCGTCCGTCACCGTCTGACTTTGAAGCCGAAACAGTCCGTGACCTTTAGCGTGGTAATGGGTCAGGCTGCTTCCGAGGATGTCCCTTTGCTGATTGAGCGTTACCGCGACCTGACGCATACGCACAAAGAACTCAAGCGCGTGCAGTTGCTCTGGCGAGAACGGATTCTTGAAAACATCCGCGTGGAGACTCCGGATCCGCAGTTCGATACGATCGTCAACGTCTGGGTGAAATACCAACTCACTATCTGCAATTTCTGGTCTCGTTCGCCATCGTACTATCATGAGGGGGGTGGCGGTCGTGGTTATCGGGACTCCTGCCAAGATGCCGAGGGGATTTTATCCATCAATGCCGAGCATGCCAAGCAAAAGATTTTGAAGATCGCTACACTCATCCGGAAAGATGGAACCAGCGCCCCGGGTTGGTCGGATACAACCGGTCCTGCCACCTATCGTTCTAACAAAGACCATCCGGTGTGGCTAACTGTCACAGTGGCTGCCTATATTAAAGAAACCGCAGACAAACAGATTCTCAATACCCAACTGCCGTATCTGAAAGATGCTTGGATAAAAGGCTGGGAGATCGATCCGAAGTATCCCGGAGGTGCCGGCTTCGACGGTGAAGGCAGTCTCTTTGAACACCTGTGGCGCAACCTTGATTTTACGTTTCATGACGTGGGGTCCAAAGGGTTGCCTTTGATCGGGCATGCCGACTGGAACGACGCCATTGACGCAGCCGGGATCAAGCTGCGTGGAGAGAGCGTCTGGCTTGCCCAAGCCTTGGTCCGGAGCCAGAAGATTTTGGCTGAGCTGGCGCGACTCATCGGTGAACAGGAGAAAGCCGCCGAGTTGCTTAAACGTGCGCAGACGATGTCCGATCGCGTCAACCAACAGTGCTGGGATGGAGACTGGTACGCGCGAGGCTATACCGATGCAGGAAACGTCTACGGCTGTCGGGTGAATCAGGAAGGCAAGATCTTCCTGAACACTCAGTCTTGGGCGCTTTTGGCAGATATGGTCAGCCCGGATCGCAGGGAAAGACTGATCGATAGCGTCGTAAAGTACCTGGAGCGTCCCCACGGCTTAGCCTTGTTTTATCCTGCCTATTCCACTTGGAACCCTGAACTCGGACGTATCAGCATGTTCTCCGAAGGCACAAAAGAAAATGCCGCGGTCTTCTGCCATGCCGCGACATTCATGGCGGTGGCTGAGTTCATGCACGGCTATGGTTCCTTAGGCTACCGGCATATGAAGGCGATCATGCCCAATGCGCAGCAGGACTACGATCTCTACAAGACAGAGCCCTACTCCTACGCCGAATACTTGGTGGGCCCTGAAAATCCTACCCGCTACGGCGAAGGGGCTTTCACTTGGCTTACCGGGACCGCGGGCTGGACATTCATGGCAGCTACGGAATGGCTCTTGGGCGCCCGAAGGGATTATGAAGGGCTACGGGTGGATCCCTGCCTTCCCAAACATTGGAAGCGATGCCGCATCATACGGCCTTTCCGAGGGGCAACCTATGACATCGAGATCCTCAATCCGCACGGGTTGGAACGAGCCGTTCCCAGGCTCTGGGTCGATGGTGAGTCCTTAGCCGGTAATCTGATCCGGCCTCATGGAGACGGACAGGTGCACAAAGTCCGAGTCGTTTTGGAAGACCCTAAGCCCACTCAAGGGACGAATCGAAAATCGGGGACTGTCTCTGCATCAAAGATGCAGGAAAAAGAAGTGGTAGAAAAACGGTAGGAAGGCACAGGGCCAACCCCGCATAACTTGACAAAGTGGATAACCTTAGAAAGAATATGTCCATGATTCGACGGCGAGCGCTTCGTGATCAACATCGGTTGATTGAACGGGAACAAAAGAGTTTTCAGATCCTTGAGATGATCCGGCATCGCGGGCCATTGACGCGAACCGAATTGTCTCAGGGCATTGGTTTTAATATCGTGACGGTGTCGAATTACATCAACCAGTTTATGCAACAGGGGTTGGTTTCTGAACGGGGTTTTGACGTTTCGACAGGGGGAAGAAAGCCGGTTCTCGTTGAGTTGAACGCCAAGGCGGGATATGCGATGGGGATTGATCTCGGACCGATGGATGTGGTAAAGACCCACACCATTGCCGTGATCACCGACCTGCGTGGGCAGATTGTCCATCGGGTGGCGAAGCTGAGGACCATGGATCGGATGGATCGCGTTCTCCAGAGTGCCGAAGAGATCATCCGAGAGGTCATCGAGACCAGTCCGGTCGATCCCAAGAAAATTCAAGGGATCGGAATCGGGTTGCCCGGAATTATTGATGAGTATGCCGGTACCGTGCGAGACACATCGGAAGAGGGGATCCGCACCAACTATGTGGCGGCTCGAGACCATTGGGAGGAGCTTTTCAATCTTCCCGTGCTGGTGGGTAACGATGCCACTCTGGCTGGATATGGAGAGTTCCGTTTGGGGTTGGATCGGACTGTTGACAATGCGATCTATCTTTACTCGGATGTCGGTGCCAGTGTCATTCTGCATGGGTCTATCTACTGGGGCTCGGGAGGCAGTGCGGGAGAAGTGGGGGTGTCTGTTCCTTCCTCAGACGATTACCTGAATTGGATCAAAGGGCCCTCACTGGTCAGTCCCAATGTGTGGGATCTGGGTTTGTCTGCGGTGGGTCGAAAGCTGGTTGAAGAAGGTCATACGACTGCCATACGAGAGCTCGGTCACGGAGACCTAGATGCGATCACGGTCGAAACGATCTTTCAAGCTGCCCAGACCGGGGATTCCCTTGCCCAGGATTTGATTGAAGATGCCGCTATGCGGCTGGGGATTCGGATCGCTTATTTCATCAACTTCCTAAATCCAGACGTGGTGATCGTTGGGGGAGGAATTGAACGGGCAGGTTCTATGTTGCTGGAGCCTATCTGTCGTGCGGTCAAACGCTACGCGTATCAAGAGGCAGCCAATCATGTGGATATTTTGCCGGCGCAGTTGGGGGAGAATGCTGCGGCGCTGGGCGCTGCCTGTTGGCTGATCCGAGAAGTATTCGTTCAATCGTAGCCCTTAGCAGCCTGCTGAAATTTTGATTGGGGTGGATCCATCAGGCAGACATTGGAAATATGACGGTAGCGCATGATTGTAGCTAGGGTGATACTCAGTACGAGTGCGTTGCGGTAGAGTAAGATGTGGGCTTTTGCAAAAATAGCCAACGCGTTGACCGAGGTTGTGTCATGTCCCAAGAGAAGCAATGAGGATTGTGTCATGTTTCATGAGTCATGTGTCATGAAAAAGCAGAAAATAAACAGGCATCTCAAGCATAGCCAAAGGGGCTCTTTTGCTTTCCATGACACATGACTCATGAAACATGACACAGACGTAAGTAGTGCATTAGAACCACAATCCACTTTCTTTCTAGCCATGGGCCACTTGGCCACTAATCTCGATGCATTTTGCAAAACCTCAGTAAGAGTTGAGGTTTCACGAAACTGACGGAGTGACCAGTGATCAGTGACTAGTGACCAGTGGCACACAAGACCACGAGCGATGTTTTTTTGCTTTTCACTGATCACTGACTACGAGGAACGGGCCACTAACGTAGGGGTTCTCTCCTCTGATTTTGCAAAAGTCCAGTAAGAATACAAAAGGCTCATCCTCAGTTCGGCGGATGAGCTTTTTGTATCTGCTTTGTGAAAGTTAGCCTAATGCTGCCTCTGAATAAAAGCTCTCTGAGCACTGTTGCCATATTTTTTGTCACTGCAGTACTGGGCGTAGGCTGCGTGGTCGGTTTATTCTGGGGGCTTTCTCAGCGACAGCAATTGAGTCAGGTCGGTCAAGAACTGCGTACGAGCCGTGAACGGGTGGAAAGTCTCAAGACAGATCAGAATGACCTCACAGAGAAGTTAAAGCGCTTGCAGACAGAGCGTAACAGCCTTGAGGAACGCGTGAGTGCATTACAGGTGCAATTCACCCTCCAAGGAGCAGACGTTGAGCGATTGCGTCAGGAGCTTCAAGACTCGAACAAGCGGGTGCAACAGCTACAGTTGGAACGGGATGAGTTTCAAGCCCAATTGAGCATCTTGCGCCAGGAGAAAGATGCTGCCCAGCAGCAAGTTTTGCATCTTGCCCAACTGGAGCAGAAAAACACTGATTTGGATCGAGCGGTCATCCGATTACGCGAGCGTCTGAATTGGTTGAACCGTGATTACGAACGACTCTCCCAGCAGCTTACTCAATCTGGATTCCAGGTTCCCATACATCCTGGCGTCATCAACATCTTGGGGCCTCCCCCTGGAAATCTTCCCATCTCTGCCAAGCAGACATCCCCTTCCGGACTCGATCATGAAGGAGAGATAGAGACTGTTGAGTTGCCTCCGATTGTGGTCCGAAAAGATCAAGCAGAACTAGCGGCTCCTATCCGGGGGCGTTTGTTGGAGGTAAATGCCTCAAAGCAGTTTGTCGTGATCGATAAAGGTCAACAGGATGGGGTCCGTCTGGGCATGGTTTTCGATGTCCTTCATGGAAATCAACGCATCGGACAGGTGAAAGTGGTTCGTATCCGCTTAGGCCTGTCGGCCTGTGACTTCATTCATACTTCCCCTGACGCATTTTTCCAAGTCGGTGACGTAGCGCTCCAGAAAGGTTTCTGATGGGTGTGCGTCGGGGTCGCTCAGGGCGTTCCCAACTGGTACTGAGTACACGCCAACTGGCCACCCTCGTTAAAGCCGGCATGCCCCTTTTAAGGGCCCTGCGCACGGTGTGTGACCAGCTCGATCCAGGACCTTTGCAGTCGGTTTTCAGCTTGGTCGCGGCGGATGTCGAGTCCGGTGTGAAATTTTCTGAAGCCCTTTCCCATTATCCCCGTTGGTTTCCTCCTTTTTACGTCAATATGGTCCGTGCGGGCGAAATCGGGGGACTCTTGGACGAAATCTTGAAACGCCTGGCGGAACTTTTGGAAAAACAAGCGCGTCTGCGCGATCGGGTCCGAGGGGCCTTAATGTATCCGGCATTGGTCATGGTGGCAGCAACCGGAATCTTAATCGTCTTGATGGCCTTTGTGGTTCCTACGTTCATGGCGATGTTTGCCGAGTTGGGATCGGCCTTGCCGCTGATGACACGTATCCTCCTAACCGTATGCATGGGAGTCCGACGGTGGTGGTGGATGGTGGCTCTGGGGTTTTTTGGAATCGGGGTTCTTTTAAAAACCTGGGTGCAGACACCCCCGGGTCGGCGTTTGGTGGACCAGATGACGCTTCGCCTGCCTGTGTTTGGCTCTCTGGTTGAACGATTGCTCATTGGCCGGTTTGCGCGGATGTTGGGAACGCTTCTGTCCAGCGGGGTTCCGATTCTAAGCGCCTTGGAAACCGTTCGTGCCACGGTGACGAATGTTGTCATTGATGAGGCGCTGCAAGATGTTGAACGGAGTCTCAAGGTGGGAGAATCCTTGGCCCGCCCCATGGAGCTGTCCGGGGTGTTTCCGCCCTTAGTGACGCGCATGGTGTCTTTAGGGGAGGAGACCGGACAGTTGGATCACATGTTGGCCCAAGTGGCCGACAGCTATGAAGAAGAGGTTGATGTGCAATTGGCTGGGTTGACGCAATTATTGGAGCCTTTGTTGATTATTTTCGTAGGGGGTGTGGTGGGATTTATTGTCATCGCCATGTTCCTTCCTCTTATGTCGCTGACCAAGCTCCTCGGATGAAGGGCACAGACACGGTACAAAGGATCAGGCAATTACGCAATGCGCAATGTGCGATGCGCGATGAAAAGCCGTTTAATCCGCAAGGCGAAATCCGCAATCCGAAATATCCCTTATATTCCAAGCCAGGCTTCTCTCTCGTTGAGTTGATCATCTCGATGGGGATTCTCGCGATCGGGCTGGTCGCAGCGGTTCGGGTATTTCCCATTGGCCTGCGGGCCTCGCGGAAGGCAGAAATGAGGAGTCGGGCAACGATGATGATCCAGAGGCGTCTGGAATCGCTGAAACTCGAAAAATGGGAGAGGCTTATCGAAGGCGAGACAACGGTAGAAGAAGACGATATGACGATGACCACTTCTATTTACACCCCTCAGATCGAAGGGTTAGTGGATCCTGGGCGATTGCGGGTGCTTGAGGTTGAAGTCCAGTGGATGCAGGCCGATCGACCACAGACGATGCGAGGCTTGACCTATATCCGACGGCCCCCCTCATGATTTTTGATGGACGATTTTCGATTGACGATTGAATGGACAAACCAATCGGCAATACGCGATTATTCATCATGGGACTGACGCTGGTTGAGTTGTTGGTCGCCATGGCCCTGCTTGTTATGATCAGCGCTTCAAGCACCTTGATGTTTCGGGGTGTGATGCGGGCTTGGCAGACAGGTTCCTTGCGAACCGAGCGGTACCAGCAGGCGCGTCTGCTCTTTGAGCTGTTTGAACGGGAGCTCTCATCCAGCGTTGCCAGTTCCCGTTATCCGTTTATCGGCGTCGACTCCGCAGATGCATCTCCGATCAAATCCGGGAGTCGTTTTGATCAGGTATTTTTCATCGGCACATTGCCTGGGCGCACCGGATTGGTGGAACGAGGATACTGGGTGAATGAAAAAGGGCTGCTGATGTGTCATGATGAAGAACCGGCGGACGGCGATTACGCAACAGGCGTCAGCGAGCCCTGTGGCCGCGACGTGTCCGAGTTCTCTGTATCGTTCTTCGATGGTGAGGGTTGGCTACAGCGCTGGGATGGACGAGCCTCATCTGCCCAAGCCGCTCAATTGCCCAAAGCCGTGCATCTGATTGTGACCATTGGTTCTCAGCATTCTGAGCAGTTTGAGACGATCGTGTATGTTCCCACCAGCTGATCAGACTCGAGGCTTAAGGTATTTACGATTTACGATTTACGATTTACGATTCACACTGCCTCCCAATCGACAATCGAAAATCGACAATCGAAGATATCTTAAGTTCGTCAATCACCCGTCGTCAATTCTTAGAACCTCTAGCCTGGAGTATAATCCAGAGAGGGGCATCGCGCTGCTTATTGTCGTCAGTGTTCTGACGGTTATTGGAATCATGGGTGTGGCATTTGCTTTTTCGATGTATCTGGAGACGCAGGCCACGCGCCAGTTTGTAGCTACTACCCAAGCCCGATATATGGCCGAGGCTGGGGTGAGCCATGGCTGGGCTCTTTTGGATGAGGACCGGTTAAGCTCACGGGTGGACGATGATACCGAGTCTTGGGATAAGATCCTATCGGGAAGCGATATGGATGTGGATAGGGATGGACAGCGAGAAAGCCGCTTCTGGTCGGTCACGGATCAAAAAGGCGAGGTCTTAGGACGCTATGCACTGAAAATCACGGATGAGGCCAATAAGATTCATCTGGATGTTACCCATCGGGACATTTCTCCTTTAGATCTTGGAGCGGTGGATTTGAAGAAGCTGTTGAAAGAGGCGCAAATCGATAATCCGGATCGCGTGGCGGATGCGATTGAGCAGTACCGATACGGGCTCGACCGCAGCCCCGGTGTGGCCTTGGTGGATGATGATCGGGACGGTTCAGTGGATGAGGCTGATGAATACGAGCCACTCAGCCTGTACGGAGACGATCAGCGTCTGGAAGGGCTGGAGGGCTTGGTCGGTATCGCGGGGTTAGATACGGATGATCTCGCCCGATTGGCGAAGCTGGCGACTGTATATAGCTGGGATTTGAATATCAGCGTGCGCGGACAGGTACGTCTCAACGTCAATACCGCCACCGCTGATGAGTTGTTCTCGACGTTGCTTGAGGCGGGTGTGGAAGATCCCTGGCAGGCGGCAGTCAACATAGCTGATGCCGCGGACAGCGATAACGATATTTCTCATCTGAGTGAGTCTTCGCGGCAATATTCCTTGACAAATCAGGGGGCATTAGGCAGTTGGCACTGGGTCGAGGATCACTACGAGACGGATGAGCCCGAAGGAGAGTCCCTTTCATGGACCGTGTCCGTTCCGACAGGCACGTATCAACTGAGGGCTTGGGGCGTCAGTGGAATGAAAATCGGGGATCTAACTCTGGATGCCTCGTTTTTTCCATCCGTTGACTCCGGGGAGTATCTGGGAGAGCATACCTTCAATGGGCCGGTTTTGCTTCGGGTATCCCACCGAGGAAGTAGGGGTGAGACCTTCGCTTTCAAAGGGATCGAATTGATTCCTGACCCTGATGGGCAGGCAAAGACGGTGCGGGGTATCGAAGGGGTTCGCGTCAATGAACTGATGATCGAACCGGTGATGGGGTTAGACGTCAGCGCGGCGATCTTTGATGCTCAGGGCTCGGATTGGGTCTGTCCCCTCGGCTCGAATGTTTGTTCGAATAGTGGGGTGGGGCAGGCCCGATGGTCATGGACGAACCTCTTGCTTCAACCGGGCCGTTACCATCTGCGCCTTTACGGATCCTCTGCCGGGCAGACGGTGGGCCAGGTCAGCGTGGATGGCAATTCTCAGTTGCTGCTGCATGGCCAGCGCCACCCCGCTACCGTTTCAGTAGGCTCGGACCATAAAATCACTCTGAGTATTGGCAAAACCGCCTCCGAAGCGACATACTATATTCAGCGCATCTCTCTGTCCCGACAGCCGGACGCGGAATACATTGAATTCATCAATCTGACCGATGCCCCGGTGGATGCAAGTGGCTGGATGATTGAAGGCGATGCAGTGGCAGGGCGTCAGGCACAATTGCCTACGGGTTCAGTGATTGATGCCCATGGTTTTTTGGTTGCCGGTGTGGATCTTGACGACGCCCAAGAGGGACTTTCCGGCAACGGAATTGACGCACGATCGGTTTGGGAGATGGCGAATCAGGCCGCTTCCACCATCGTTCAATTGAAATTTCCCGGTGGTGGTCCTAGCCCGGATGACGACTGGTTGAAAGTGTCGATGCCGCCTCAGACTCCTGCACGATTGATCGTTCGCAATGGGGATATGACAGTGGACGAGGTGGAGTATCGGCTGCCGCTTTCAACGACCGCGGCTTTCCAAAGTCTGGAAAAAGGGGATCCGAGCGCCATCGGGGACTCCGATGACAATGGCATTGATGATGTTTGGTATCCCGCGCTGCAACTGTACACCCCTGGCTCAGCCAACCATAACGATGGCATGCAGCAACTGAAAGGGGAGGAGATCATTCTCCACGATCCCCAAGAAGAGATAGAGATTCCCAATCGTCCTTTGGAGTGGATTGGGCAGATGGTCGGTTTGCCCAGTGGCCGGGTGTGGGAATCGCTGTCGAGTACAGATCTTGCCAAGGTGGTGGATCGCTTGACCGTCGATGGATTACGATTGGAAGCAGAAGATCATCTCGTTTCAGGGCAGGATGCCTGGAGGGAAACCGAAGGGGGCTATGCGTATAGCAGCACCGACGAGTCCGAGAGCGTTGGAACGTGGCAGTGGAGCAGCATTCCGGATGGCCCTTATCGTATGAGCCTGTACGGATGGCCGCAAGAGCAGATGAGTGTTCGATGGCATCTGCACGATGGCTCGATGAGCCCGTGGTCTGTGGCTCTTTCCAGTGATGCCCAAGGCAGGATCGTAGTGGGAAGAATAGTCATCGGCCCTAAGGAGGGGACTGCCGCAAATACCTTGACCCTCGAAGTCACCTGTGCCTCAGTCAACAAGATTTGCCACATGGATGCGGTGCAATTGGATCCTCAACTGCGTCGGGTTGGCCTGGTCAACATCAACACCGCTGGGCTTGGGGTGTTACGGGTTCTTCCGGGCATGACCGATACAATAGCTTCCCGCGTGATTGCCGGGCGTCCGTACGGGGATCAAGGGCAGAAAGGGCGGGGCATTGGGGATCTGTTGTTGACGGATGCTTTGGGTATCACCGAGGAAGATCGTCTGGCAGCGTTTCGTAAAATGGCGCATCTGTTGACGGTCCGTTCCGATTGTTTCCAGATCGTTGCTATCGGACAGACGCTCCACGACGATGAGGTGCTGGCGACCCAACGGGTGCAGGCGATCATTCAGCGATCAGCCCAGACAGACGCACAAAAATAATGGACAGTGGCTAAGGGTTCGTTAAGAAATAATTGCATCCATTTGACCGGGGGCTTTTGACCCATGGCTGCGTTGCTCATCGCTTACATCCTCATCGAGGATGCTCGCTCTTCGCGCCTTGCCCTGAGTCAAAATCCCCACGGCCAGATAGCGCAGTCATTTCTTAACGAACCCTAACCTCAATGGATGAGTGTTGCAACAGACAAGAAGAAGGAAACGTCGCAGATGGCGTCAATAGCGAGCCGTTTTTTCGGTATCGTTATCGGCAAGCATGCACTTTGGTTGTGTGAGATGAGCAATCGACGATCGACGATCGACAATCGACGATCACTCAATTGGCTCAATCGACCCCGCCAATTCATCGTTGCTGCTGTGTCGTTTGTGTCGTGCCTCAGTGTGTTATCACCCCAGGCACAAGCAGAGGTCAGTCGAGGCAAGAGCCAGAAGGTAGATAGTACTCAGGTTAACCAAGCAGGACCCGGGGCTAAGTCCTCCAATTTGCGCCAGACCCTTTCTGTCGGGGCTTCGTTTTCAAATGATCAACTGAAGAGTGCCCATTTTCAGTTGCGGCCTGGACTTCTATGGTCCACGCTTTCTTCCACAGACCTGTTGCCGCCGACAGAATTGGATTTGAGTGTGTTGTATGCGAAGGTTTCTCCCGCAGGGGTGGATATTCTTCCCAAAACATGGCAAATCGACAAGGATCCTATTTTTCTTTGGGAACCCCCAGCCACAGGCTTGGAACTGGCAGGATACAGTTATGCGATCGGTGAGAGTCCTGACGATGAAGTAGATACCACACGGCTTTCCTTTGATGTCGCCCAGAGTTCCTTAGTCGCCTTGCCGGACGGCCAGCATGTTTTTACGGTGAAAGCGATCAACACAGCGGGACAAAGCGGCAATCCCCTGAGCTTTGATTTGTGGATCGATACCACCCCTCCGCAGATTTTGAGCTACACACCCCCTTCGGGGGTATTGCTGAATACCCGAAGCACCACGATCAGCGCTAGCTTGACGGATCAGGGCTGCGGGGTGGATGTCTCGCACTTAGCCTTGCTCGTCAATCGTTCGAATGCGGCGGTTCAGTTTGATCCGGCCACCGGGATTCTGGTTTCCACATCGTCTGAGTTCTGGAAGGAAGGAACCAATAGCCTTGAGCTGCGCGTGGCGGATTTTCTAGGCAACGCCCAAACGCCTTTGGTTTGGAGTTTGAGTATGGATACTACCCCCCCCGAAGGAAGTGTGCGGATCAACGCAGATGCGCAGAAGACTACGACTATTTATGTGACATTGGATTTGAACGCCAGCGATGCGCTCTCCGGAATAGATCGTATGATGATCAGCCATGAGGAGCTCAGCGGATATGTGGAAGAGCCTTTTGTCACCACGCGCTCGTGGCTACTGCGTGCGGTGCGCGGTTCTCAAAAGGTCTACGTCAAGTTCATCGATAAGGCAGGGAATGTTTCCGAGCCTTACTTCGATGAGATCGAGTTGCAATTGTTCTCTCCGGACACGCGGATTACCAGTGGGCCTGCGGGGGTTGTGACGAGCCCGGTCTCATCTTTTACGTTTCAGTGTTCGGAGGCAGACTGTGTTTTTTCCTACGCCTTCGACCATGACGCGTGGTCTGCATGGTCGACGACAGATTCGGTGACACGGACCGATTTAGGCATGGGCAACCACTATTTTCGGGTGAAAGCAGCAAAGGAAAGCAACGGAATTAACGGTATTCAAGCAGATGAGGAAGACCCTTCACCCGCCGAACGAACATGGATCGTAGAAATAGAGCAACCCTTGACCATACCCCTGGGCCCCCCCATCAAGTTATGGCGCCTGGAATAGACATTGAGAATTGTGTCCTATTCCAAGAGAAGTAATGAGGATTGTGTCATGTTTCATGAGTCATGTGTCATAAAAAACGGCGCTTCCGGGATATATGGGCATTCTTCCCCCTCTCCCTTTTCAGGGAGAGGGTTGGGGTGAGGGTGGGTTGGTGAGGGAAATGTGCCAATCGGATCGGCTTCACTCTTATCTTCCCCTCACCCGATCCCTCTCCCTGAAAAGGGAGAGGGAAGTGTTGTTCCTTTTACCCACTGCAAAGCCTGAAGAACCTAAAAAACTTCCAATATCTGCAGTCGTTCCATAACACGTGACTCATGAAACATGACACAGACGTGAGCACTGCCACTAATCTCGATGCATTTTGCAAAACCTCAGTTCCTGATATGAACGAGCCGGTCAAGCGCAACGCATGAAGCTCGGTATTGGTATTGAGCTTTGTCCTAGGGCCGTCCGTTGTGTCCTATTGGAAAAGACTTCCGCAGCACCCCATGTATCTGCGGTGTTGAATCTGCCTTGTGATTCCACCCAGCCGCAAGCGCTTGGCGATGCCTTCCAGCGTCTGAAACGTAAGCTTAAGATTCACCAGCCGGTAGTTCTGGGTCTTCCGAGTACCTCAGCGATCCTTGCGACTGTTCATCCTTTGATAGTGAATCTCAAGCGAGCCCTGCTGGGTGTGGAGTTTGAATTGCAGCAGCAGCTTCCCTTTGATGTGCATGAGGCCTGCTGGCATTTTCAGTGGCTGTCCCCGGTTAATGGTGGCTCTTCCTTGACCAAGAGCCTGCCGTCGAAACCCATCGGCCACAAACGAGCTTTAGAGCACGCACCGGCCGATCTGAAGGGTTCATCCTCCTTGAGTCTTGCGCAGACTCTTTGTCCACCGACGGTAGTGGCGGCAATGAAAGGGTCCTTGCTGGAGGAGCGCCTCGGTTTGTGTCGACGCGCAGGGCTTAAGGTTCATGCGATCACAGTCAATGCCTTGGCCCTTTGGAACACATGGCAGCGAATTCAAGAAACACGCAGCAATCGTCCGTCGAGCAGCGTGCTTCTTCACCTCATCGACTCCGGTGCGGCAGAATGGCTATTACAACGCCCAGACGGTATTCAGGTGATTCCTGTTATTCTGAATCCGGATCAGTCGGAATCGTCTGTGAGCCATTCGACAGAGGAAGAATCTAAGCCTGGCTCGCAGGTTCAGCAAACGCAACTCTACGGATCTCTTCTACAGGCCCTTACGGTTTCGTGGGAATCGCTACGCGTCGAAATGCCGGAAGGATCACTTACGGTTGGGGTGGCTGCTTCCTCGGGGCTTCAGGAATCTCTCCGGCAGATCTTAAGCCGACTGGGCGTTGCGTCCATCGTTTCTATCGAACCGGTACAAGCCTTGACCCGCCGAGTGTCGCCAGAGAGCGTGGGTGATTGCTCTGCGGTTGCCTTCGGCCTTGCATTACAAGGCCTCGGACGTACAGAAGTACCCGTCCGACTCAATTTGCTGGACGGAACACAGCGCGAAGAACGATTCCTGTGGCGCAGGCGTGTGGCTGCGTTTATGAGTGCGATTTCTCTTTTTGCGTTTATGGGATGGACGTTACACGGGATGAACCAGGCTCGAAGCGAGCACTTGAAGATTTTAGAATCCCTTCAACAGAGGCAGAAACAATACGAGCGTTTGCGTCCGACCCTTCGCGCCATTTTAAAACAACAAGAGGAGGCGCAGCAGCGTACGCAGCAGTTGACACGCTTGGTGAATGAACCTGCAGTGCTGACCCGGTACTTCATCTCAATCAGCGAGGCGTTGCCCGCGGATGTTTGGCTCACCAAGCTGGAATTATCGAGGGAGGAATCCATTGCAGCCTCAGGGTTTCAACGCCGAATCATCAACGGGATATTGGAGGGACACGCCTCTTCTTTCAATAGCGTGACGCAATTTGTCGAGCAGCTCAAACAACTCGAAGGGGTCAGCTCGGTCAAACCGCTAGCCACTCATGTGATTACCCTGCCAGCGAGTGCATCGGGTGGGGGTCTGACAACGGCCCCTTCGGATTTAGCTTCTGCAGCGCCCTTGGCGAAGGAAGCTTACTCGACAGCCCAGACCCAAACCCCAGCAGGTGCGTCTGCCACTCACCCGGCCCCGTCGGTTTCCAGTAACCCGCAAGGCATGAACGACGTCATTGCTTTTGTCGTTCAGATCCAAATGGATCTGACCACACCCCCGATGGATACTGCTACAGACGATTCCAAGGCATCGGATTCCTTGTGATGAGTGGCGTGCCCGGTTCCCCACGTCGGTCGTTTGCCCTGATGGGTTTTGCCATGGCTGTTATCGGTATTTCTATCGCAGGGCTCCTCGGGTGGCGCGTTCACTTGCGATTGCTCAAGCAGCAGATCGAAGACAAGCAAGGCGCGCTCAAGAAGATGCTGCTTTTGCATCAGATTCCTCCCAACCAAAAAGTGATGGAGTACCTTGGTTTTCGACAGGCATGGATTGAGGAACACCACAACCGGTTGCTTAAGCTGGCTTTGGCGGAACAACCCGCTACCGTTTCAGGGACCGATCTTCAGTTGTATTTTCAGCAGCAGGGTCACGATATCCAGCGTGCCATCGAACGTTTGGCTATCGCACGCAGCCTGAGCGTTCCAGCCATCCTCGGCCTTCCCAAAGAACTGCCTCCTTCCGATTCGGTTCCACGGTTACTCGCTCAGCTTTACCTCGTTCAACAGATGACGGATCTTGTCTTTGAGCAGGGGATCACGAAGCTGGCTTCACTCAAGCTTGAGGATCCCGGGCTCATTCCTGAGGAAAACACCGATTCGACTGTTTGGATGCGGTTGCCTGTGCGGGTGCGCTGTTACAGTTCGTTGACCCAACTGGTTAAAATGCTCGGCGCCATTCAGTATCTCAAACCGCTGGCGGATCTTAGAAATCTGCGCATTTTGTCCTCTTCCGCTACAGGGGATGAATTGGAGATTGAGCTTCTGTTGTGTCGTTACTTCTTTATCGCCCAGCAGCCGATGACAGCCGCCCCTATCCAGGACAGTCACCCGAGCCTGACATCGGCTAAAGACAAAGGATCTTCTCCTTCGGGTAATACCCCCTCGCGTCAAAGACGCAAAGAATCCGAAGAATGAAGCGCGCCTCCCTGAAATCCGCTCAAGGCTCCCGGACTGCTTTCGACCGGGCGCGGGCTTCTTCCCTTAAGATCAGCGCTGATCAGACGACGGCCCTGGCGGTCTTTCTGAGTGTGATTGCCATCGGGGCGTGGGGTTGGCAAAAGACTGTTGCGGATTCCCACTCCCTTGAGGTCAAACCAGAGGCTTGGGAGCAGGTGAAGAAACACTTTCCCATTCCTGAAGAGCTGGAGGCCACCCCAAAAATTGCCAGCCAGAGCCTTGAGCAAATCATTACCGCAAATCCTTTTTCTCCGATGCGCAGGCAGAAACCAACCGAATCCTCCACGGATGTTTCTCAAAAAGTGCCAGAGCCACCCAAAGCCAAACTGATCTACAAAGGGCGTGTGGTGTTGGGTAATCGACAACGAGCGATCCTTGAGGATGAAACCACAAGAAAGACGCATTTTCTTGAAATAGGACAAATCGTTTCAGGGTTCAAACTCCTTGACATTGCCGAAGACCAGGTGATAGTATCGGAAGAATCGACCGGCCAATCGACGATCTTGACGTTGACGTCGAAGACACAGTGATGGCACTCTAATAATA
>JAHFGV010000062.1 GCA_023247255.1 Candidatus Omnitrophota bacterium
GGACCGCTGGCGCTGAATCAAAGCTCATGTGCGGGAGTCCCGCACGAATAGATGTGTAGCGCAACCTCATTCCTCAGAATGAGGGCTTGACAGGTCGCCCGTTTTCATAGATGTCCCCGTCATTTCCCTGTCACCGTCATTTCCGGAGCTTTTCCACTGTTTCTAAAAAGGCCAAGGAAGGGGAAAGCCAAAGCGGGAATAGACTTTTCTTTTTATGACGGGTTTACCGTTTACAAATGTCTGCTCGATCTTACATTCGATCTTTCCATCCGGGTAATACTTCTTAGCCCAATATCCTTCTTTAGGCTGGCCCGGATTAAAATCTGCGAATTCCCACAAGAGGTTGCCTTGCTTGTCATAGGTGTGAAAGATCCCAACTGCTACATCGTGCTCATATCGCCCCTCATGCTCAAGCTGACCATTGATATGATAGGATTGCACAATCCCGTGAAGTTTACCCATCTCAAAGTGGGATTCATCTTGCAACTGACCATTCTGAAAATAAGTCCGCGATATCCCATGGATCTTGCCATCCACCCAGTTTCTTTCCACTGATAGCTGGCCGTTGTCCCAAAAGTCCCTCTGCTCTCCTGTGTAGTGTTCTTTCTCGTAATGTAAGTCTTCCATATATCCTCGGTTTATATGGTAGGTGGGCCAATCATGCCCAGAGCAGACCCTCGCATGGGCGAGCCTGACTCGTACACAACATGCAAAAACAATCACGCTGATCACAAGGAGAAGAAATTTCATGAGGGGTCACTCCTGCTCAAACATATTCCTTACCCCAGCCGGTGCTACTTCCAAGGCACCGTGCAAGAGAGTATCCAGTGGGCCGTTCATAGGGTTAAAGGCATCGTAATGCCCATATGCAATTCCTGTAGTAGGATCATCTACCGCGAGATGGTAACTACCGCCGCCGTTTGGATCTGGCAATCTTTGTTGCCAGCCTTTGTGCAAGCCCTTATCGTGTACCCAGTTGCCCCACCCAGTTCCAGGTTCGTAATTTTTGATAGAGTTTGGAACTTTGTTGACACTTCCAAGAGGAATACGTTCATACCTTTCATACCATTCTCTTCTTGGAATTTTCTGCTGCAAGTCCTGCATATAAGAATCATACGATTGCCCAGAGTTATCTGTCGCAGCGGCTTGAGGATCTCCACTCTGGCCGGCTTTGGCGACGTCTGCGGTGCGGGGGTTGGCATTCGATATCTGCTGTATACCAGAACCCACAATCGTAATGGCCGTGGTTGCAAAAGCGCCATAGGCTCCCTCAGCAGCCCCTCTGCCAAAAGATCCACCATTGAGAACCGAGTGTACCCCACCACCGATGATGGGTCCAAGTGCCCCTCCCACAGCACCTGTCCAGGCTGCACGCCCAATGTCCCCACCTAAGATGGCTGCACTCGCTGCTCCTTGGAGTGCCCCTCCTATTATGGCACCCGATACACCTCCAGGCATCACAGCGCTGATCACGGCACTTGAGAAGGCTAACGCAAGCGATCTTCCCCAGGATACCCCGGCTTGTCTCGCTGAGATCAGCGTGTCGGTGAAATTGTAGACTGCTATCCCGCATGAAATACAGCCTCCTGTGATCACTGTCACAAAGATCCCAGCGATCATCCCCATGAGCTTGCTGAACCAGCCGTGTCCTGAGGGATCGGTGAGGTTTATGGGATTGTTGCGGACGTAGGAGTAGCGATTGAGCGCCTGCGGATCAGACGGTGCGGGGACTATCGAGTTAGGCTGGGTGAAGCGGCCGAGGGTGGGATCGTAGTAGCGGGAGTTGTAGAAGTAGAGGCCGGTTGAGGAATCGTGACGCTGACCGGTGAAGCCGAAGGAAGTGGCCGAGTGGCCTAGTGACCCAGTGGCCGGAGAGAAAGAACCGTAGGGCGTGTACTCGGATACCTCGACGACAGTTCCGGTTGAGTCGGTGATGACGTTGGAGCTGCCGAGGTGGTCGGTGTGGAAGTAGTGGATCGTCGAGGCGACGGAGGCTTCGGCCTTGGGAGCAAACCAAGTAGCCAGAGCGTCAACTAACGACGTCCAGAAGCGAGCGAGTCGGCTCTGGGCTGGGGGCTCAGGGCTCTGGGCAAGAGCTTTCTGCTGAAACTCACGAATGCTGGCCTGCACGACGGGATCGGTCTTGATCGAGGCGATCCGCTGGCTGCCCGCGAAGAGGTACTTCGTGGCGAGGCCGTCGGGATGGAACTCGTAGCTCTGACCGAGAAACGTCGTCGTCCCCGCAATGAAATCGGTGGCTGTCCCCGATCTTCGGCTACGGAATCCGTGGGGCTTAGGGTTATCAAAGAGCGAGTACTAGAGGTATTGTAAGGCGGGAGGTAAAGAGCGTCAAACTATGAAAAAGGAGAACCGAACTGATTTTTCCTTCACTAATGAAATCGGTGGCTGTCCCCGATCTCTGCTTTTCCGATCAGGAAATGTATGAATGCAAGACCTGACCCCTATTTTCCCAGCTATTGGAGTGGCAAGCACTACATTCAAAGGATCTGTGAACGTTCCTATGAACTGTTCACCCGCATTCAAATTTTTTATGGAACCAGGCTCATCGTCATGTAACAAAGGTCTGGATTACTGATATATTGCCAGGAAAGAATTTTCTTGGTGCTGTTTTCAACAGTATAGGACCACCGGCACCCTGTATCCTTGAACTCGATAATGTAGCGGCTCGTCTGGTCATCAATTGGCTCGATCTCAATGGGATCCGGCACAGGCACGTCTGTAATGACTCTGCCTATATCAAAATTTCTCTCCCCGACAAACATCTTATGCGATGTGCATCCTCCACCGGCCAATACCAAGAGCAGCAGAATAGGTAGTCTATGAAGCATCATTTGGTCTATTCTCTGTGTTTCCCGTAATCGACAACCATTCCAGTATAGGCAACACTCAAAGCAGCCTCTGGGGGGAGTGAGCTTCCAACAGTAAATGGAGTGGCTACAGCCACGTTAGCCCCGCTCAATACCTGCCCGAAGCCTCTTTCTACAGCGGACATGCCTTGCCGGATATTTCCTGAAGCGTCATACCAGAACCCACTATTAAGATAATCATGCGGACCTGCATAGGATTCAAGCAGTGAATCTTGCCAGGATTCTGGTTTGTAAGGAATACCAAACAGATAACCTTTGTCGCCTTGTGCTCCACCGAACAAGCTGCGAGCCTTCGGATTTGCTGCGTCGAAACGCCCCCCTGACAACTTAAAACCATCTCTTTTCCAACCTGCGCTTTTACCACTTGCGTTCCGAGGATCTAAGCGAGATTGATCGACCATTTTTGCACGCATTAAACTGGCAGTATCTCC
>JAHFGV010000015.1 GCA_023247255.1 Candidatus Omnitrophota bacterium
TTGACCGGGGGATTTTGACCCATGGCTGCGTTGCTCATCGCTTACATCCTCATCGAGGATGCTCGCTCTTCGCGCCTTGCCCTGAGTCAAAATCCCCACGGCCAAATAGCGCAGTCATTTCTTAACGAACCCTAACGACGCTTGGCTATCTTGGGTAGTAGCAGGCTGCTGAAAAATGCCACTCGGTTCCGGGTTCGGGGTTCTGGGCTGGGGGCCAGGACCCGTCTCACCGATGAGCGTTGGTGTATTTGCCCCGAAACCTCAACCTAGAACAACGAAGGGTTTTTCCGCAGCCTGCTAGTGACTATCTTAGCGAGTTCCTTCCTTTGACGCAAGGACTGCTGGGCTACTCAGACTGACTCAAGAGGCAACAGACACAGACTCGAGAACTTCCTCAAAAGCCCTCATCAATACTGCCATCGACCGTTCCGGTTGGCCACCCAGATGCACACGCAGGATACGCCGGCCTTGCTGAGCCATTGCTTGAAAATCTCCCAAGGCCTGCGCCTGTTTCAGCACGCTAAAGTTCAAGGACATGCCCGGGATGGTAAGTCCCTGTGAATCCTCAGCGGTCAACAGCAGAAACACCCCATTGTCCGTCCCTCCTTTGTAGAGCTGTCCGGTTGAATGCAGGTAGCGAGGGCCAAACTGCAACATGGTCGCTTTAGTCCATACGTCTGCGATTTTTTGTCGAATCTTTCGAAGGGACTCATCCAACGTTGGGGTTCTTGGAAGAAACGACAGAACCGCTACAAAATCCACCGGGCGGATCTGTTGACACCACAAGGCCAGACACCGACTGATCGGTTGGGAAAAAGGCTTCCCCGATTCCTCCTCCGAGAAGGAACAAGTCGATTTGACGCTTCCATACACAGCCAGGTCGTCCTCAGCCAACCACGGTTTCTCCAAAGGGAATCGTCCCTCTTGTCTGTACCGAGTGAGGAGCATCTTGGTCTGTTCCTTGCTCTGCGTGACGTTCGGTTCATCGAAAGGATTAATCCCTAAAAGATGCCCGGCTACGGCGGTAGCCACACACCATTTGGCCGCTTCCCCACCTAAATCATAAAGATCCTCCCATTGAATCCGCAGAACCGGATGTCCCGCGTCGGCCAAAGCCATGACGTGATGCTCCATGGCCTCATCCGGCTGCGAGCGAAGCTGCAACTCAATGAAGAACCGATCGGGTAAATAACGACTGGGGCTGCGCAGCACTTCCCCAACGATGGGGATAATGCCTTTTCCACACTTACCTGTGCTTTCAGCCAGAAGTTGCTCCACCCAAGTTCCGAAACTTTCAAGAGCCGGCGGGCAAATCAAAGTCATCTTATCCTTACCGGCCCCAAACCATTGAGCCATCGCGGCACCCAGCACGGCAGCCGGATTATCTTGAAGGGACGAAAGCCGACAGTGCTTAAACATCTCAAGCGCGCGATCGAGTAACTGAGCGATGTCCAATCCCATCAGTGCAGCAGGAACCAACCCGAAATAGGTGAAGGCTGAGAAACGCCCCCCCACATCCTGACCCGTCTGTGGACCGTGGACAAATATCTGACGGTATTGTCGTCGCCGAGCCTGGTTCTCCAGAGCAGTACCCGCATCGGTAATGGCAATACAACAGTCACTGGGATCACGACCGGCTTTCTCAAGCAGCTCAGAAAAATAGGCAAAGAGCGCTTCAACCTCCAGGGTCGTGCCTGACTTGCTGGAAACGATCACTAATAACCGCTTCAAATCCCAGCGTCGTTGGACAGAAAGAATCGCGGCGGGATCCGTGGTATCCAAAACAGTCAGGTCTAGGTAGGCATCGGCCGTTGCCAATGTGTCGTGGCAGACCTCGGTAAACAGACCGCTGCCTCCCATGCCGAGCAACAGAGCCTGGCTGAAACCTTCTTGGCGAATGGCCTGGACAAACTGGGACAAAGACGGAACCTGTCCGGCCATAACCTTGGGAATCTCCAACCAACCTAAGCGATTCCGGATTGTCTGCTGCACGAATGGATCGGAACTCCACAGACTCGAATCCCGGTTCCATAGACGCTGGATGGAATTCTGGCCCTTGAGTCGATGCAAGCCTTCCTGAACGTAGCTCTGCCACCGACCCAAGATCGCTGTCTGCTGAGTGGACATGGGATAATAACTCAAGCCAAAATACCACTATTTCAGAGCGGTGAGTTCGCTTGCGTTTGAAATCTCACTGGAAAGTGTCCCCTCAAGGTAAGGACTGAGCTTGGCCCATGTTTGTTTGCCGACGACCCCGTCATCTTTCAGGCCGTGGAGCCGTTGAAACTCCTGAACGGCTTGACGCGTGAGGGGCCCTTTCTTCCCATCAACAGAGCCTTGGTAGAGCCCTGCGTTTACCAACGCCTGCTGAATCTCTCTGGTAGAAGGTTTGATCCACCTTTTTGCCGAACCCTTTTTGCCCATCGAAGCAGGAATATCCGATGCTGCCCCTTGGCTGACAGAAGCAACCTCAGAAGAAGTGGCCGTTTCACTCCATACCGCATCGGCTGGATGGCTGGAAGTTCCCCGTTCGAGCTGCGTCAGACGCTCATCCAGCAATCCAATCTGAGATTGCAGACGTTGGAACTGCTTGCCATATCCTGAAGATGCACATCCGCTCAAACCAAAAACCACCAGAGCTATCATTACCCCACCAATCATCGGTCTCATCGAAAACATCCTCCTTTTTTTCACACCTGTACAATCTGCCCGAGAGTTTTTCCGCAGTCTGCTCGGATTTAAGCGATACTCGACGCGTGGGATTGTAGCATCCTAGCAGATAGGGTTCAAGACCCACTCGTATGCCCGGTCATCTCGCAAGGGGGTTGGGTAAGTTCCAACTGAATGGTCGTGTGACCGATTCCAAACTGTTTGGAAAGAAGATCCTGAAGCTCGGCGAGGATTTCAGCCCCCCGATTCATATCCTCCACCACCACATGACCACTCATGGCATCCATCCCTGTAGTGATCGTCCACAGATGCACGTCGTGAACACTCCGGACCCCTTGCAGGGAGCGCATAGCCTGGGTCACTTCACTCATCCGCAAGTGACTGGGGGCGCCTTCCAGCAAAATGTTGACGGATCGCCTCACCAGATTCCACGAGTTCACGGCAATCAACGATCCGATCAGCATTCCGGCAAGAGCATCGGCAACGGTCCATCCAAACCAATGGATGCACAGGCCAGCGATGATGACCCCCACTGAACCCAAGGCATCGCTCATGACATTCAGCCAGGCACCTTCCATATTCAGATTGCCCTGTCGATGGCGTTTCAGAAGCCGCCCGCTCAAAAGGTTGGTGAGCAACCCCAACACAGCAACACTGATCATCGGAATGGTCTGCACGAACACGGGTTGTTGCAAACGCATGAGGGCATGAACGAAAATCCACAAGACAACAAGCCACAAAGCAATCCCGTTCGCCAAAGCCGCTAGAATCTCTGTGCGATAATAACCGTAAGTCTTCTGGGGTGTCGGTGGCAGATCGGAAATCCATGCCGCGAAGAGGCTCAAGGCCAAGGCCCCGGCATCGGTCAGCATGTGGCCGGCGTCAGCCATCAAGGACAGACTGCCCGTAAGCCAGCCGGTGATCAACTCTATCCCCGTCATCCCCAGGGTCAGACCGAAAGCAACCTGCAAGGCTTGTCTGTCCCTCTGACGAGATGCTTGGGAATCTCTTTTCATGCGTCCCGTCTATTGAATGTGCCGCAAACGCTCAAGGAAATATTCCGGTCCCTCAAAACCCAACAACCGAAGATCGCTGCGTTCCTTGCCAAAGCGGTCGAACAGCAAAAGAGTTGGAACCCCAAAGATATCATAACGATCAAACAGTGCCTGTGCATCCGCGGATACCCCGAGGGTGGCATCAATACGAAAGGGCTGCATGAATCCTAGGGCTTTTACCACATCCGGATGGCGGAAGGTCACCTGATCCATCTCCACACAAGGAAGACACCAATCCGCATAGACATCGATGATTATAGGCTGATGCTTGCTCCGTGCTTGTTCAAATGCAGCCTCAGTATAAGAAACCCACTGAATTCTCTCATGTACTTGAGTCTCCAGCTTTGCCTTGGGCCATGCCACGGCAATAGCTACCCCAATGAGCACAGAACCGACCAGTTGTCTGATCCGCAGGAAGACTCGGTTGGAGGCCTGGCTCTGCTGGAGCCAGCCAAGATACAAACCCGTACCGAGTAGCAGTCCCGTAACAGACCAGCCTGCTACGGCAGAGGAAAACAGCGGCCTGAGAAAATAGAGCGCCAATCCCAAAAGAACACATCCCAACGCTTTCTTGCTCCAGATGAGCCACTCACCGGCCCGAGGAAGCTGACCCAATCGATGAGCTGCCGTTGCGAGCACCAAGTAAGGCAACCCCATCCCCAATCCCATGACAAAGAATAGAAGAAATCCTTGAACCGGATGCGCCAGATGACTCACGAAAAGCACAAGCCCCAGTACGAACGGACCGACGCAAGGAGCCGCGACCAGCCCCACAACGATTCCCATGAAAAAAGCACCCCACGGACCGCTCCAGGCCTTGGTTAATCGTCGGTTGATCACCTGCGGAAGACGAAAATCATAGAAACCGAAGAGACTCAACGAAAGCGCCAGGATAACACCCGCGACCGCCACCAACACACTCGGCTGCTGAAGCCACGCTCCCAACAAGGCACCGGTCTTCGCCGCAACAAACCCCAGGGCCGCGTAGCTCAGAGAAATCCCAAGGATATAAACGCCTGCCAGACGCACGACACGCTGCCATGATCCGCGTGCTTGTTGCGTAAAGAACGCCAGGGTCACAGGAATCATGGGATAGACGCAAGGAGTCAGGTTGAGGGCAAGCCCTCCGATAAAGGCGGCTAAAAACCCCATCCAGAATCCATGGTGGGTGATGAATTCTCCAAGCCAACCTGAAGGCTGCCCAGTCTGTGGCACACCCAGTCCCTGTGCCCAAAGCGGGATGCAGAATCCGATTACCCCCAGCCCAACTACGATTCTCAAACATTGTAGGCTCAGGTTGAAAAACCGGGATCGAGAATTACCTCTCATCGTTTTGCACCACTTCTCCAAATGCACCAGCCTATTGAGTCTCGCAAATCAGAATGGCAGCGTTTATCGATGGTGAATCCTGTCATGAAATTCCGCGAGCATCAATAAACCTCGTCATTGTCTTTTCAGATAGCCATGCTCTCTAAACCACGCTAGGGCCCGATGGATGGCTTCTTCAATGGAAATCTGGGACAGCCCTAATTCTTTTACGGCCTTGCTTCCATCCAGCTGTTGTCCAATCCTGGTCGCTTGAACCACAGACCGTGGCAAGAGCGGTTCTGAATGTGTCAGCCAAGCCAAGCCTTCTGTGGCCAAGGCTGTTGCCAAGGCAAACCGAAAAGGAATGCGCCATCGTGGCGGACGCACACCGGCTGACAGAGCTACCCTGGTGGCAAATTCTTTGACAGTGAAATCGGCATGCGTCAGCAGATACCGCCCACCCACGCGCCCTCGCTCAGCAGCGCGAAGATGCCCCATGCCAACGTCTCCAGTATAGATTGCGTTGAACCGATGCTCGATGAACCAGGGGAAACGGCCTTTGGCAAAAAGGAGTAGTGCCTGTCCCGAAAAAGGATGGGCGTCATATTCCCCGATACAGAAACTCGGATTGACAGTAACAATGGGCACTCCCTCTTGAATGGCCCGCCGTACTTCATGCTCCATCGCTACTTTGACTGTGGCGTAGAGCGGACGCCACTGGGCCAAAGGCCAGGATTCAGCGTCTTCTTCATTGGCCGGACGATCGGAAAGCTGTCGGATCGTCGCCGCACTGCTGGTATAGACAATTCGCGCAGGACGCATGGCACGAAGCTGATTCAGGATTGCTCTTGTGGATTCCATTCCTTGAGCAATCGCGCTGTTTCGCCGCGCGCGAAAAGATGGGTAGTAACCCGCCGCGTGAAAAACCCACTCACAACCATCCGCCACTCGACGCAGCGCATGGGGTTCGTCTAGATCCACCCTGACGCGTTCCACATCGAGCCCATCGAGAACATGCAGGAATCGTTCGCTTCTATAGGTGGCACGCACCCGATGCCCAGCCGCAAGCAGCGCCCTGACGATATGTGCCCCGATATGTCCCGTCGCCCCTAGCACCAACGCCTGCGCCATCTGTATGAGATTGATATCCAGTACTCACGCCTGTTTCATGTTTCATGTGTTATGTGTCATGGAAAGCAAAAGGGGCTCTTTGGCCCATACTTAAGATGCCTATTTATTTTCTGCTTTTTCATGACACATAACACATGACTCATGACACAGACGTGAGCGCTGCCACTAATCTCGATGCATTTTGCAAAACCTCAGACATAACTCATGAAACATGACACAAAAGAGGGTCATTGCTCTTGTACAAGTCTGTTCGTTCGGCACACTTCGGCATAACGCCAAGCGCTTTGCCGTATGCGCCGTTGCTGAGTGGAATAATCCACATCCACCAACCCAAACCGAGGCCCATACCCGTGAGCCCATTCAAAATTATCCAGAAGCGACCAGTAGCAGTACCCGATGACTCTGGCGCCCTCTTGAATGGCTTGAGCCATTGCCTGAAGGTGTCGGGTGATGAACGACCAGCGTCTGTGATCATCCACCATAGCCGTTCCGTTTTCCGTCACTAATAACGCAAGTCCCAGACGTGCCCACCGCGACAGGGTCGCATGGAAAGACGCCGGGTGCACATCCCATCCCATCGCGGTGCGTTCGGTCACTTCCCGCGGATGATGTCCCAGATCACAGCTTGAGCCAAACCATCGCCCAGGAGACGGTCCCCAACGAATGAACTGGCGTCCATAAAAGTTAACCCCTAAGAAGTCGAGCGTGCCTTGCGCCTCAGGGATCTTCAATCGCGCAATCCCCGGGACGAACCAGCAACCTTCCATCAAAGCATCGAGGAACGCCTGATTGAAGATACGATCCGTGTAGGCGGTGACCCACCGATCTATTGGCCAGTGGGATCGGCACGGCGTAAAAACCGGAACGTGCTTCGCAACACTCACCTGGGGGTGAAAGTTTCCTTCCTGGAAAGATTCATGCAGGATCCTATAGGCAGCGGCATGGGCGCGAATGAGATGTTCGGTCACCCGAAGGGCTTGCTTAAGGTCATGCGCCCCCGGTGGTCCTACGCCCTCGACGTAGTGCATGTTGACATAAACCATAGGCTCGTTGATCGTAATCCAATAGCGCACCTGTGGACCCAACACGCTGATGACTCGTTGTGTGTACCGAGCAAAACAATCCACAGATTTCGGATTGACCCAGCCTCCCTGAGCAGCAAGCCACTGGGGCGTTGTGAAGTGATGGAGCGTAACGATAGGCTCCAGATGTCGATCGCGCAACGCCTGGATGACTTTTACGTAGTGCTCCAAGGCCTCATCCGACCAGCAATCCTCTTGCGGCTCGATACGGCTCCATTCGATCGAAAAACGATGGGCCTTATGGCTGAGCCGCACGGCGATATCGAAATCCTGCTCAAAACGTTGATAGTGCTCGCAGGCAAGACCGGAGGATTCACGCACTTTCTTCGCCTGCTCCCATGCCCACCAATCGTTATGGGTGTTGTTCCCTTCCACCTGATGAGATGAGGTCGCCGTGCCCCAGAGAAAGCCTTCTGGAAAGACGCCGTCAGACATCATGACCTCACTGACCACCTCGTAGTATCTTACCAATCGCACGGGCTACGGCTGGAGATGCAAACACCGCTTGCGGTCCAGTCCAACAAGGCTTCCCAGAGAAATCGGTGAGCACCCGCCCGGTAGCCTTTGCCAAAACCGCAAAGGGCACCATATCCCAGGGCTTGACTCCATATTCGATGACCGCATCGGCTGCCCCACGCAGCGCCCAGAGATAACCGTAGCAATCGCCATAAGCCCGCTCGAGATAACACCCTTGGACTACTCGCGTAAAACCCTCGGTAAAGGGGGTGTCTCGCCACCAGTGGCTGCCTCCATGAAAGATCACTGCGTCGTCAAGCTTTTTGACCGCCGGTGGCAGAGCCAATCGATGAGTGATCCTACCCACACGCTCGTAGGCTCTATTGCCATTGCCCAAAACCGCAGCCAATCGAGTGTCGATAGCGGGGAAATCGCAGAGCCCTAAGGTCGCCTGTCCTTTCTCCACGCGGCCGATGAGAATACCCCAAGAAGGAAGTCCCCGAGAAAACGCCCGCGTGCCATCAATCGGATCGATCGTCCAGTAGGTTTCAGTAAGGGAACCGGAGAACCCAAATTCCTCGCCGACGATAGCCTCTCCAGGAAAAGCTTGTTCAATGGCATGACGCAGACGCTCCTCGATCCGTCGATCCGCCACGGTCACGGGTGATCTATCCGCTTTGCGCTCAATCCGAAGACCCGAGGACCGAAAATACCGCAAGGCAATCGTGCGACACTCATCCAATTGTTTTTCTACCCAGGTCCGAAGATACTGATCGTCTGTGCTCATGGTGGCTTATTGTACGCCGAGGCCAAGGCTGTTGACAAGAGGCAGCGCGCTCGGTTATAGTTTCTATGGTAAATAGTTAATGATCTTAATTAAATATCGCGGAGCGGAATTCGTGGATATCGAGCCGTTCGGCAAGCGCATGATCGAGTTGTTGCCCCAGTTGGTGCGTGGATTCGCTCGACGGGAGCACAACTACCTTTCGCGAGGAAAGATCACCCTTCCCCAACTCTGGACGTTGGAGTTGCTCACCAGCTATCCGTCCGGCTGCCCGATGAATGAACTCGCACGCTTATTGGACATCTCGCGACCGGCAGCTACTGGACTCATCGACCGCCTGCTGACACAAAACCTGGTACAGCGAACAGACGATGTTCAAGACCGCCGCATCGTCCGCGTAACGATCACCTCCAAGGGTCGACGGATACTCGCAGCCATCTGGGAGCAAAAACGTCAGATGGTGACACAGGTCTTTGGCCAGATCTCGCCTAAAGACCGATCGCAATACCTCTCAACCCTTGAACAGGTCGTGGCTATCCTGACGCAACCGCAACAAAAGAGGCTACCTCGCAAACAGCCCGCGGTAACCATCAGACGGTAATTATAAAAAGAGAGACTGTCCCGTGCACCAAGCACGCGTCATCTCAAATACAAGCGGACTCCCTGATGAACATCATGAAACAGACACTCCATCTTCTCAATGGCACTCTCTGGTTACCTCTGATTCTACTCGGAGCCCCCAATCATTCAGAAGCGACAGAACACCTCCTTGCAGCAACCCCACCTATCCCCACTGAGACCACCCGTACTCCCATCGATAACCTCGCTCTGGAGGATTGCTACGCATCGGCCCTGGACTACAGCCAGACGATCGCTATCCACAAGGAGCGTCTTTCAGAAATCCAGGGTCGATTCCTGCAAGCATTCGGTTCCGCTCTGCCGCGAGCCTCATTTGAGCTCACGGAAAAACGTCAGGATGGCAGTGGTACTTCCTCCTTCAATCTGCGCGAGGTTCCGGAATACAAGCTTGCGCTCAACCAACCGTTGTTTACCGGTTTTAAGGAATTCGCCGCCCTGGAAGGGGTAAAAAATCAGCGCCTGGGACAGTCCGCCGAGCGCAGCCGTGCGGAACAATTGCTTTTTAGGAATGTCGCCGATGCCTTCTATCTTCTCATCGAGCAGCGTGAAGATCTCAAGATACTGGATGCCATTCGCAATACCCTCGTTGAGCGAATCGAAGAACTTAAGGAACGCCAACGGCTGGGACGATCACGGCCCAGCGAACTCATCGCGGCCCAGGCCCATCTGCGACGGATTGACGCCGAATACCAACGCCTACTCAGTCAGGAGTGGGTGGCACTTCATCTCATGGAGTTCTTGACAGGACGTTCCCCGATTGGTTCCTTAAAAGAGCTCCCTCTTCCACTCACTGCGCTATCGGATGAATCCACCTATCTCGCTAACGTTTCCCAGCGAGCAGACATCCAAGCTCAAGAAGCGGCTTGGCACGTCGCTGAGCAAGAAATCAAAATCGCTCAATCGGGATTCTGGCCCCATGTATCCCTGGAAGGCTCCTACTATACCCGACGAGCCGGGGTCTCTTCAGGTATCGACTGGGACACAATCCTGAAGGTGAACGTTCCCATCTTTCAGGGAGGGCAGGTTCGGGGAGCCGTCCGCGAGGCGTCTGCACGAGCCCGCCAAGCTAAACGGCAACTCGAGCAACTCAAACGCGAAGCCACTCTCGATATACGCGACGCCTATGCCTCTTGGAAGGCTGGGGTTCTGAAAACCGAAGCGTTGGCGCAGGTCATGGAAGCTGCCGAGGCCAACTATCAATTCCAGGTAGAGGAATATCGTTTAAATCTCGTCAACAACCTGGAAGTATTGCAGACCCTCCAGGCCTTGCAGGATGCGCGACGGGAATATCTTCATACCCAGTACGAAACCAAACGGCTGTTCTGGAACTTGCAGATAGCGGCTGGAGATCTGCGGCTTCAGTAACGATCACCCATCACCCGTCACCCATAACCTGGATATGACGCTCTCAGATCTGTCGATTAAAAATCCGGTTTTCGCGTGGATGCTGATGGCTGCACTGCTTGTCTTTGGGTGCATCAGCTTCCAACGCATGGGCGTCAGCCAACTTCCCGATGTCGATTTTCCAGTAGTTTCCGTAACATTGACCTGGGAGGGAGCTGCGCCGGAGGTCATGGAAACGGACGTTGTGGATGTCGTCGAAGACGTCATCACTAGCATCCAAGGCATCCGAGACATCGCCTCAACCACGCGTCAGGGCCAGGCCACCATCACGATCGAGTTCGACCTGGAGCGTGACATTGACGTTGCCCTGCAAGAAGTCCAGACGAAGATCGCCCAAGCCCAGTTGCGACTGCCGCGCGAGCTGGAGCCGCCCGTCGTCATCAAGCTCAACCCCCAGGACCAACCCATTATGTGGATCGGCGTTTCGGGGGACATTCCCAAACGGCAACTGATGGAGTACGTGCAGGATCACCTCAAGGATCAATTCCAGACGATTCAGGGAGTCGGAGAAATTTTTCTGGGAGGATTCCTCGAGCGTAACCTGCGTCTATGGATCGATGCACAGAAGCTCGAAGCCTACCAACTGACCGTCGAAGATGTGATCCAGGCGATTCAACGAGAGCATGCAGAGCTGCCTGCCGGGCGCATTGAGACCAGAACTCAAGAGCTCAATGTCCGGGCGATGGGAGAAGCCACAAGCGTCGAAGAGTTCGGCAATATCCTTATCAGTCGGCGTGCGGGCCAAGTGGTCTATCGTCCCATTTATTTGAAGGACGTGGCAACCATCGAGGACGGATTGGCGGATACCCGCCGTTTGTCCCGAATCATGGGAAAGACAGCCGTCGGGCTGGGTATCCGCAAGCAGCGCGGGGCGAATGAAGTCGCGGTGGCCAAACGGATCCTGCAACGCATGGAACAACTCAAGAAGCGCTTGCCTGCGTATATCGAAATGGGCGTGAATTTCAACCGCACCCAATTCATCGAGGATTCTGTGCGCGAATTACAGTTCACGCTGTTTTTGTCCGCGATACTAACCTCTTTGGTCTGTTGGGCATTTTTGGGATCTTGGAGTGCCACGGTGAATGTCCTGTTGGCGATCCCGGTTTCCATCGTTGGCTCCTTCATCGCCCTGCACTTCCTTGGCTTTACCCTCAACACATTCACCCTCCTGGGACTATCCCTGGCCATTGGCATCGTGGTGGATGATGCCATTATGGTCTTGGAGAATATCGTGCGCCATCGGGAACAAGGTCTGGACGCTGTGGAAGCCGCACGTCAAGGGGCGCGTCAGATTACCTCTGCAGCCCTGACGGCCACGACGGCAATCATCGCGATCTTCCTGCCGGTGGCATTCATGTCAGGGATCATCGGCAAATTTTTCTTTCAATTCGGTGTCACGATCTCAATTGCGGTTGCCCTGTCCTTGTTGGAAGCCCTCACCTTGGCCCCGATGCGCTGTGCGCAATTCCTGCAAGTAGGTCAGCGTCGGGGCCGGTTGGAACGCACCATCGAAATCAGTTTCCGTTGGCTTTCCGAATCCTATCGAAAGGTACTGACACGAGCGCTTGGCCGATCGGGATGGGTTCTGGGTATAGCGATTTTGATTTTCCTGGGCTCACTCGGATTGATCCCCTTTCTGCGAAAGGAGTTTGTCCCTCCCCAGGACCAGAGCATGTTCCTGGTGCGCCTGCAAACGCCGGTCGGATCTTCCATCGAATTCACGGATGAACGTTTTAAACAAGCTGAAGCCTTTGCGATGAGCCGCCCTGAAGTCAAACGTTACTTCGGCGCCATCGGCGGGTTCGGCGGTGGCGAGGTAAATACGGGTATTCTTTTCCTCACCTTTAAACCACCTCGGCAACGCCCGGTGGTTCCACCGGATTCGCATCCCCTCTCACAACAACGACTCATGATACTTTTTCGCAAGGCCATGAACGCCATCCCGGATGTGAAGGCTTCAGTCCAGGATCTTTCCCTGAGTGGCTTCTCCGCCCAGCGAGGATATCCCATCGAGCTAACCGTGCGTGGATCGGATTGGGAACAACTAGGCATACTCACCCAGGAAATCGAGCGACAGATGGCTGAAAGCCCGTTAATGGTCGACGTGGACACTGATTATCTAACGGGCATTCCGGAGGTGCGCGTCCGTCCGGATCGGCAGCGAGCCGCCGAGCGGGGGGTAAGCATGGAAACGATTGGACGAACGATTAACGCCCTCATCGGAGGAGAACGCGTGGGCAAATACACTCGGGGGGGACGGCGTTATGATATTCGCGTTCGATTGCTACCTAGCCAGCGCACTCAGGTGGAGGATATCGAACACCTGTGGATATGGAACAACCGGGCAGAGCTGGTGCAATTGAAGGACGTGGTGACCATCACTAAGAAACCCTCACTGCTGACTATCACGCGCAAGGATCGTGAGCGGGCCATCAGCCTTTTTGCCAACGTCGCTGCTGGCAAATCTCAGGCAGAGGCATTGGCGGCCGTCGATAAAATCACTCAGAAGATCCTGCCCGAAGGCTACCATGCTGTCTTCGGAGGAAGTGCCCAGAGCTTTCGGGAATCGTTCCAGAGTCTGCTTTTCGCGCTTTGGCTGGGCCTGCTTGTAGCCTACATGGTATTGGCTTCGCAGTACAACAGCTACTTGCATCCGGTGATCGTGTTGCTTGCTTTACCCTTCAGTATTTCGGGAGCCCTGTTGGCCTTATGGATCGGCAACCAGTCTCTGAACATCTACAGCCTGATCGGTTTGATCCTGCTGATGGGAATTGTGAAGAAAAATTCGATTCTGTTGGTTGACTTCACGAACCAACTCCGTGAGCAAGGACTCCCGATCCATGAAGCCCTGTTGCAAGCCTGTCCGATCCGTCTACGTCCGATTGTCATGACCTCGGTGTCTACCATTGCTGCAGCCATTCCACCCGCGCTGGCACTCGGCCCAGGCGCGGAAACACGCATTCCCATGGCTATAGCCGTTATCGGTGGCGTCACGTTATCTACTTTGTTAACTCTGCTCGCCGTCCCTTGTGCCTATAGCCTCTTTGCCAAATGGGAACGGAAGACCCTCTAAACCGGGGTCAGGCATTCAATATATTCAATATTGGCGAAGTGCTTGGCGGGATATCTAGCGTGGGAGAGGAAGCGAAGAATACTTATATTGAATGACCCCGGATTCAGCCTCCCAAGTAGGCTGTTTTTACATGAGGGTTATTGGCAAGGGCTGAGGCGGTGTCCGATAAGACGATGCGGCCGGTCTCCAATACGTAGCCGCGGTGAGCAATCTGAAGAGCTAGATAAGTGTTCTGTTCAACCAATAAAACCGCCACCCCTTCTCGATGAATGCGCGTGATGATTTCAAAGATGGTTATCACCCACTTGGGCGCCAATCCTAGGGAAGGTTCATCCAGCAACAATACCTTGGGTCGGGACATCAGGCCCCGGGCAATCGCCAACATCTGCTGCTCTCCTCCGGAAAGCGTTCCGGCCAGTTGACTCTTGCGCTTGGCAAGGATTGGAAAAATCGTACACATCCGTTCCCTATCCTGCTTCAGCATTCGCTCATCCTCGCGTAGATACCCCCCCAGTTCGAGATTCTCCCAGACGGTCAGTCGGGGTAATATCCGTCGGCCCTCAGGCACATGGGCGATACCGCGTCGGACAATCTCGGATGGCGTCAGGCCAACCACACAGGCTGTCTCCAGACTGATTGTCCCGGCCTGAAGACTCAAAAGACCGGAAATAGCCATCAGGGTGGTCGTCTTACCGGCTCCGTTGGCGCCCAAGAGGGTGACGATTTCTCCCTTTTCAACCGTCAATGATACGCGATGCAACACGGGGGTTTGAGCGTAGCCGACCTCGACGTTTTCAAGAGACAACAGGGCCATTCACAAACCACAATCTCGATTCCCGCTCATCGGTTTGGGAACACCCAAGTAAGCCTCAATCACCCGAGGATCCGACTGGATTGCCTGGGGTGATCCTTCGGCAATCTTCCTTCCGTAATCCAATACGATGACACGATCCGAGACGGGCATCACCACTTGCATGTCGTGCTCAATGAGAAGAATCGTCAACCGCTGAGCCTTCAACCGCTCCATCCAACACAACAAGGTTTGTTTTTCAACCGGGTTTAATCCGGCGGCCGGTTCATCCAAGAGTAAAAGGGCTGGATCGGTAGCAAGGGCTCGGATAATCTCCAGGCGTTTCTGCAAACCGAATGGCAATGAGCCGGCTTGCTGATACGCATAATCAGCGAGTTCGGCAAGTTCTAACAAATTCATCGCCCGCTCATAGGCCCATTGTTCCTCCCGGCGGGCCTCAGCAGTATCCATCATGGCGCTCCAAAGGCCTGCATGAGTCCGCGCAAAGGTTCCGACCCAGACATTCTCCAAGACGCTCATGCTTGAAAAGAGTCGA
Source organism: Candidatus Omnitrophota bacterium (assembly GCA_023247255.1). Taxonomy (GTDB): domain Bacteria; phylum Omnitrophota; class Gorgyraeia; order Aquiviventales; family Aquiviventaceae; genus JAHFGV01. The sequence goes on from JAHFGV010000015.1 coordinate 14,949, forward strand.
ATATTCTGGAAGGTGCGCGCAATCCCACACTGGGCGATCTGATCGGGAGAATATCCGATCAAAGATTCCAGCATCGTCTCTTCCTCGACGTCTAAAACCTCTTGCCCCTGGGATCCTGAAGGATGAAGCCATCGGCTGAATCGGATATCCCCTTGATCCGGACGCAGAACACCTGTGATGCAATTAAAGAGCGTGGTCTTGCCCGCTCCATTGGGACCAATCAGACCCACCGTCTGGCCTCGCTCTATCTGGAGCGTGATAGCCTCCAACGCCATCACGCCGCCAAAGTGCTTAGTGAGTCGATGAACCGCAAGCAACACAGCCATCAGACTTTCACCCTTTCACCTATCACCTAACTGAGGTTTTGAAAAATGCATCGAGATTAGTGGCAGCGCTCACGACTGTGTCATGAGTCATGTGTCAGGTGTCATGAAAAAGCAGAAAATAAATAGGCATCTCAAGTGTGGCCAAAGGGCTCCTTTTGCTTTCCATGACTCATGACACATAACACATGAAACAGTCTTTCATAACACATGACTCATGAAACATGACACAATCCTCATTCCTTCTCTTGGGAAATGACACAACACTCGGTCAACGCGTTGGCTATTTTTGCAAAAGCCCAGACCTAACGCTCACCGACGTCCTCTGAAAATCCCTTCCGGACGCAACCGCATCATGCCGATCATCGCCAGTCCAAAGATCAGCATGCGGTATCGATCAAATCCGCGCAACCATTCCGGAAGAGAGCCCAACACCAAAGCGCCCACGATCGCACCTCGAATACTTCCCATGCCGCCGAGGACTACCATCGCCAACACCATTACGGATAGAATGAAATCAAAGCTATCCGGCGTAATCACCCCTTGCTTAGCCGCAAAGATCGCTCCTGCAAGTCCTGCAATCGCCCCGCCACAACCTTGGGCTAACAGCTTAAGATTCAGAACCGGAATTCCCATGCAAGCGGCTGCCATCTCATCTTCCCGAATCGCCCGCCACGCCCGCCCCACACGCGAACGGCTCAGCCGTACACAGAACCCCGCAACGATCACGGTCACAATCAACGCCAGATAATAATACGGCTTTGAGCTCACCCCGAAATCCAACATCCCTGCTGTGGGAATCCACAATCGAGGATGCGCAATTCCCAACAATCCGTTTGGCCCGCCGGTCCACTGTTCGAGATTGGTAAAAGCGATTCTCACGATTTCTCCAAACCCTAAAGTCACAATCGCCAGATAATCCCCGCGCACGCGCAGCGCTGGAATCCCAAGACATACCCCAGAGATTCCGGCAAAAATAGAAGCGGGCAGCCACCCGATCCAAAACGGACATCCGAGATGGATGTTCAAGAGTCCATAGGTATAAGCCCCAATGGCAAAGAAGGCTGCGTATCCTAAATGCAACAGCCCCGTCAGACCGACAATCACGTTCAGCCCTAGGGCAAGCAGGGCATACAAAAGGGCCGTGGTCAGCACGTCCAAATGGTAAGGATGTGGATGCACGATAGGAATGAGCAACGCCAGAAATCCTCCCATTTCCCATCGAATGATTCTCTGACGGAATTCGGAATGCCTCTGTTTTAAATCCGCAATCCGCATTCTCCATTCCTCATTGGCACATTTGCAAAGATTGAGGATTATTGGATCGTTCAATCCGCAATCCATAATTCGCAATCCGCAATAAGACTCGGTTTCCTGAAATAACTTCTACGCTCGCTCCGCCACTCGCTCCGCCAACAAACCGGTGGGTTTAAAAAGAAGCAACGCCACAAGGGCCACGAAAGCAAAGACGTTTTTCCACTGGGACGAAAGATACCCGGCCCCCAGACCCTCCAGCATCCCCAAAACCAATCCGCCAATCATCGCGCCGGGAATGTTTCCGATTCCTCCCAGCACCGCAGCGGTAAAGGCCTTCATCCCCATCAGGTAGCCATCATGGAAGTTGATCGTCCCATAGTAAAGTCCAAACAAAAGTCCTCCAATGGCTCCCAAGGCCGATCCGATGACGAACGTAATGGCAATAATCCGATCGACCGGAATTCCTAACAGGGCACAGGCCACGGGATCTTGAGACGTCGCTCGCATGGCCTTGCCCAGTTTTGTGGACATCACTAAAACCTGAAGGAAGGCCATCAAAACGGCGCTGCTGCCCCATATCAGAAGCTGCATCCCGGTAAAGCTCAATCCACCCACATCCCAACGCACGGAAGGAATCAGGCTTGGAAATTGCCGATCGGTGGCACCGTAGCATAACATGAGGGCGTTCTGAAGGAAGAACGACATCCCAATAGCGGTAATGAGGGCGTTGAGCCGTGGGGCCCTGCGGATGGGACGATAGGCAATCCGCTCAATCACCCCACCCAAGCCTCCACATAAAAGCAGCGCCCCCAAAGCAGCCGCTAACAAAACCACCGGCCAGGGAAGGTGCGCCGCCGTGCACAACAAGATCACGCTCAGCGCTCCATAGGCGCCCACCATAAACACCTCCCCATGAGCGAAATTGATGAGCTGGATCACACCGTAGACCATGGTGTAGCCCAGGGCAATGAGGGCGTAGATGGCACCGAGGGTCAATCCGTTGGCGAGCTGTTGGAAGAAAAGTTGGAGGGAGGTCATAACACGGCTTAGCGCGTTTTCGTGTTAGCGCGTTGGCCCGTCAGCAGAACCATGCATTAAAGCTCAAGAAACGTCGGATCAATCTTTCAATCTTGCGTTGCGATCTTGACGAATGAAAAACGGCCCGAGCGCACGGTAAAAATACCGATGTCGCGGATAAGAGAGTCGCCTTTTTCGTCAAAATTCTGGGGGCCGAAAAGACCCGGATAGTCTTTCAACGTCTTCATAGCGGCTAAGACGGCAGCGCGATCGGGCTTGCCTGCTTTGCGGATCGCCCAAATCGCGATGTTCGTTGCCTCATAGGCGTAGGCGGAATAGGCACCGACCGGGCCGAAGCGCGCTTCATAGGCCTGCACAAAAGCTCGGGCGGTGGAAACGCGGTAGATATCGGATCCGATCGTCGACAGATAGACGCCTTCGGCCGCTTGAGAACCGGAAAGATCAATGAGGGCAACGTCAAAGAGCCCATCACCACCCATGAAATACCCGCCCAATCCCACATCTTGTCGTTGCTTGATGAGAAGCGCACCCTCTGGAAACATGCCGGCGAAATAGACCAGATCCGGATTGAGAGATTTGATCTTTGTCAGAATCGGCGTAAACTCCTTATCTGCCTGCGTAATTCCTTCGTGACCCAATACCTCAGCGCCTAATGCGTTGAGGGCACGGATCAGCTCATTGGCCAGACCGCGTCCATAGGTGGTCATGTCATCCAGAACGAACACCTTTTGCGCCTTGAGATCCTGCACGATAAACCGAGCCGCCGCGGGCCCTTGAAGATCATCGGTGGCGCAGGTTCGGTAAAAAGTATCGAACCCTTGCCGGGAGATCTGGGGATTGGAGGAAACAGGACTCACCTGAAGCAACCGCGCCTGGTGGTAGATGGCCGAGGCGGGCATCGTGCAGGAAGAGTTGAGGTGGCCGACCATCGCCACGATATCCGGATCGGCGACTAATTTCTTTGCCGCGCTCACCGCCTGGGTGGGATTGCGTTGATCATCCAGAACAACCAGCTCGAGTCGATAACCCGGCAGAATCTCGCCATCTGCCTGCGCTTGTTCCACGGCTAAGAGAGCCCCATGGAACATGTCTTCTCCCTGCGGGGCTTGATCCCCGGTCAGAGGGGCTACAAATCCGATTTTGACCGTCGGCTCACTGCGGCCACCACATCCCACCAACCCCACTAACAGTCCAAAGCACACGATAAGGGGCAAGGGAAAGGGAGCGAGAGACAGGGGGTAAAGAAAATACCTCAGCCCCTCGCCCCACGTCCCCTGCCCCACGCCCCTCATTAACCGTTTCCTGTTCTTCATGTGGCCTTGATGGCTTCCTGCCACTTGACCATCTCAGGGGACTCCTGGCGGCTGCGCCGAATCACCCAACCGAGGCAGAATACGCTGATTCCGATGACCAGAATAGTCCAGGCATTGAGCCGCTCGTATCTCACCACAAAGGGCAAGATGAGAATCGAAACCAGATTCATCACTTTGATGAGTGGATTCAGTGCCGGGCCTGCGGTATCTTTGAGTGGATCACCGACGGTGTCACCGGTAATGGATGCCTTATGCGCCTGTGAACCCTTGCCTCCATAATGCCCATCTTCAATAAACTTCTTTGCATTATCCCATGCCCCACCCGCGTTGGACATGAAGACGGCAAACAACTGGCCCGAGAGGATAATGCCTGACAGAAAACCTCCCAGGGCCTCTTTGTGCAAAAGCAGGCCGACCACAACCGGCCCTAAGACCGCCAGAAGCCCTGGGCCGATCAGTTCCCCCTGAGCCTCTTGGGTGCAGATCGAAACGACTCGGGCGTAGTCCGGTGTTTTTTTTCCATTCCAGATCTGTTCATCTTGAAACTGGGCGCGGACTTCCTGAACGATGAGAAACGCTGCCCGCCCTACCGCACGGAGCATCATGGAGCTGAACAACAACGGGACGGCTCCTCCGATCAGAAATCCAATGAACACCAGAGGCTCCGCAATGGATAGAAGAGAAGCGATTGTGTCGTAGGTCTTTCCGGTTAATTTCGCGATGTCTGTGATATAGGCGTTAAAAAGCGAGACTGCGGCGATGACGGCTGAGCCGATGGCGATTCCCTTGGTGATGGCCTTGGTCGTGTTGCCACAGGCATCCAGATCCGCAAGGGTCTGACGCGAGCGTTTATCCAAATGCGCCATCTCGCCAATGCCGTTGGCATTGTCCGCCACCGGGCCGAAGACATCCATGGAAATATTGTTGCCGGTCAAGGTGAGCATGCCGATGCCGCACATCGCTACCCCGTAGGCGATATAGGTAGGGTTGGTGCCGGAATAGATCAAGACGGACCCGAAGATCGCCACGGCAATCACAAGGATTGACCAGACGCTGCTCTCATAGCCGACGGCAATCCCCTCGATGATGGTCGTGGCATGGCCTGTTTGAGTGGCGCGAGCCACCCCTTGGACGGGTTTTTTCTCCGGAGCGGTGAAATAGTCGGTGAGGTAGTTGATGCAGACAGCCAAGATGATACCGACCAGCGTCGTCCAAACCGGCCGCATGTCCAAACCCTCTACCCCTAAGCCCATCCATGAATCCAGCAGGCCGACTTCGGGAAAACGCAGGTAGTAGAACCCGACGATGCAAAAGCCGACGATGGAAACGATCGCCGAAACCTTGTAGCCCACATGAATCGCCTTCATGGCCGCGCGCGCTTCTTCCGAGGTCCGCACGAGATAGGTTCCGACAATGGAACTTAAGACCCCAATGGCCCGTACCAACAGAGGAAAGATGACGCCTTTGTGCCCGAAGGATGCCCAACCGAGAATCATGGCCGAGACCATAGTGACCTCGTAGGACTCAAAGATATCGGCCGCCATCCCGGCGCAGTCGCCGACGTTGTCTCCGACGTTATCCGCAATCGTAGCCGCGTTGCGTGGATCATCCTCCGGAATATTCTTCTCGAGTTTGCCTACCAGATCCGCGCCCACATCCGCCGCCTTGGTGTAGATGCCTCCTCCCACCCGCATGAAAAGCGCAAGCAGCGTTCCGCCGAATCCGAACCCCAATAGAACCTCGTAGGCATGCTCCCCATAGACCATAAAAATCAGGGTTCCCCCAAGCAGTCCCAAGCCATCCGTCAACATTCCGGTTATCGTGCCGGTCCGGTAGGCAATCTTCAAGGCTTCGGCGAAACTCGTGCGGGCGGCCGCTGCGACTCGCACGTTGCCCTGCGTCGCCATGTTCATCCCGACGAAACCCACCGATGCGGAAAAGATCGAGCCCATCAAGAAAGCACAGGCCCGCCCGATGGCAATAGACTGCTCGGCGGCGGTGAAGTAAAGCAATGCGGTGACGATGAGGATGAGCAGCGCGATGGCCCGAAATTGCCGATGAAGATAGGCGTTGGCGCCGATACGGATGGCATGGCTGATCTTTCGCATGGACTCGGTGCCTGCGTCTTTGCGAAGGATTTCCATGGTTAGAAACGCAGCGTAACACAATCCCAAGACGGCGATGCCTAAGACGGCCCACAGGGCCGTCCGCTCCCAAACACTGAAATCCGGATCCGCCATGACACTGAAGAATGGACTCATCACTCGTCGCTCACTTTAGCAGGTTACGGGAAAAACACTACGTATGCTCATCAGGGACCACGGGCAGTGAGATCGGAAGCTTTTGGATACGCACCAGCGAAGCCACCACCCCTCCTGATACCACTAATTTCAACGCATCTTCAATGGACATGTCTAAAGCAACGACGTCTTGACGCGGAACGAAAATGATAGGACCCGTAAAGGGTGACGGCGGCTGGGGAATCAACAGCGTCAACATCGGGGATGACTCGGTATCGACCTTCATCGATTCATTGGTCACAAACGCGATGGAATAAGCCCCTTGGCGCGGGTATTGCACCAATACTACCCTTTGAAATACAGCGCCTCGCTGAATATCGCTAAACAGAAATTGCGCAAGCTGCTTCACCGCCGGGTAGATTCGTTTCACCACAGGCAGACGATTGAACCAGCGTTCGATAGCAGGAATTACGATCTGCCCAAAGACGTGGCTCGATAACACCCCAACAATCAATATGAGGATGATTGTCAGGGCCAATCCCAGTCCAGGGATTTTCAACCCAAGCTGGCGGCCTAGAAAACCATCGGCGATCCGAAATACACCGATGATCAGATACACGGTTACTGCAATGGGAAAAAGGGTCGCCAGCCCTGCGATGAAGTACCGGCGGAGTGTCTTCATCATCTACACCCGGGCTCGTTAGAAAATTTACACCCGCAAATTCTCTATTGAGGAAGGGTATCTTACCGTGGAATGAATAGAGCGTCAACTGCAAGTTGCAATCCATTGGTGCTATTGAGCATACTCACAACTTCCCTCTCGAGAAAGCCCCCCTCTGCCAGCGGGAGACGAGGCTCACAACCGCATCTTTCCGTGGAGCGGGGTGAGCTGTTACCAGTCGTTGCGCCACCGCATCCTTGCATCCGTCAAAGAAGGATACAAAAATCGCCGGATGATCTTGCGCGAACGCGCTATGTCACGACGGACCTGACGGACCAATGCTTGCGGGTCCTCAAAACAGCGTTCCCCGCGCAGCTTGCCAAGCAGCGATACTGAAACCTTGCGTCCATAGAGCCTTCCAGAAAAATTCAACACGTGCACCTCGCACACAACCGCTCCACCGCCAAAACTGGGGCGCACACCCAGATTCATCACCCCTGTCCATCGCCGATGAGAAATCTCCCTGGCTCGTCGAGAATATACGGGTTCATCTTGCATGATGACAGCATAAACCCCCTGCGCAGGAGTCACCTGAGAACTCAAGGCGATGTTGGCTGTCGGTAGCCCAAGCCTGCGGCCCCGACCTACCCCACGCACAACGGTTCCATAGAGAGTCGCAGGACGTCCCAGTAGTTGTCTGGCTTGGGACAGATGGCCCTGTTGGATCAAACGACGGATGCGCGAGCTGGAGACCAACTCACCCGCTCGTCGGACAGGCTGTAAAGCCACCACCCGCATGTCGTGCCGTGGACCCAGTTGCTTTAAAAGAGCCATATCCCCTTGGCGGTCGCGGCCAAACAGAAACGCGTCTCCCACAACCAACACCACTGCCTTTAAGCGTCGTATCAAAATCTCTCGCACAAACTGCTCTCCCCTCAGCTTAGAAAAACGTCTGGTAAATGGGATGACGACAACACGATCGACTCCGAACCTCTCGAGGTAGCCCAAGCGGATGGAAAGGGGCATCAGGATAGGCTGGGCATGCGCAGAATCCAACACCGTCTGAGGATCTGGATCGAAAGTAACGACGACGCTCGTTCCCTGGATACTGTGAGCCAAACGAAGCACCGATTGAATGAGCCGTTGATGGGCGATGTGCATGCCATCAAACATACCGACAGTCACTACCGCCCGTTGGCCGGGATGTTTCAAAGATTCAAGACCCCGAAACAGTTCCATGGGGCAGTGGCTCTCTACGCGCCTCGGAAAAAAGGGGGGATGCTGTATGATCCGAACCTGCCGAAGACCGCGGGTCAGCTTTATGAGGAGGACTCGAAGAAGAACCCCAAAGAGAAATGGGCCTGAGCTGGCTGGCAAGCTGCTCAGAAGTAGCCTCAACCATCCATGCCCAACTGTGGGCATCGTTTAGATCCCAAGGGCCAACGCCCAACCGTATTAAATGGGAAAGATGGCCGACCGTCCCAAGCTGCTCAGCAATATCCTCTGCGATCACGCGCACGTATGTGCCAGCGGAACAACGCACACGAAATGTGATCAACGGAGACTCGCAACGCATTAGACACATTTCAAACAGACAAACGTTTTTCGGGCGCAGCAAAACGTCGCGATTGCGCCTAGCCCAAAAATAGGCCGGACGTCCGTGAACCTTAACCGCACTGTAACGAGGCGGAATCTGGGAGCGTAAGCCCTCAAACGACGCAAGCACCTGCGCGACATGAGCAGGGTCCAAGAATGAGGGAACGGCCGCGTTTTCAATCACCTGTCCTGTGGCATCTGCCGTATCCGTCTTTTGGCCGAGTTGAAGCGCCGCCTCATATAATTTCTCATGTGTTTGGGAGGTCTGTTGGTGTTTGGTGGCAGTCCCCACAAGTATGATCAACAAACCTTGGGCCATAGGATCCAGAGTACCCGTGTGCCCTACCCGTCGAATCCTGAGCTTTCGACGCACGAATGCCACAACGTCATGCGATGTGATCCCGGGCGGTTTGTTGACGAGCAGAAGTCCGTTCATCGTATCGAGGAAACGTCCTCACTGAGGTTTTGCAAAATGCATCGACCTTAGTGGCCAAGTGGCCCATGGCCAGGAAGAAAGTAAATCATGATCCTAAGCTCCAGTACTTACGTCTGTGTCATGTTTCATGGTTTATGTGTCATGAAAAAGCGGAAAATAAACAGGCATCTCAAGTATGGCCAAAGCGCTCCTTTTGCCTTCCATGACTCATGACACATGAAACATGAAAGATGAAACATGACACAATACTTAAGTCAACGCGTTGGCTATTTTTGCAAAAGCCCAGTCCTCATTTAGGGACAAGGGGCAAAAGACAGAGGGCAAAGAAAAGCGCCTCATCCTTCCCTCCCCTCGCTGTCGTTCTCGCGCCTGTGTTCTTCAGCCTTGACTTGATCCAAAAGCTCTGAAATAGCGATGCTCCCCGCAATCGATTCGTCGTACTGAAAGTGGATTTCTGGAATCACCTTCAGCCGAAAGCGTTTCTTGATAAGACTCCGGACAAAACCAGCCGAGCGGTCAAGCCCTTCCTGACATCTCTGGCGCTGCTCCACGTCACCGAGACAACTGAACAACACTTTCGCGTGAGACAGATCCTTGGAAAGCTCCACCCCGATCACCGTTACAAACCCCAAGCGAGGATCTTTCAATTGCTGATGGATGATCAGCGCGATTTCCTGTTGCAGTTGTCCTTCCAACCGATCAATGCGATAGCTTGCCATTTGATATGTCCCCTGTCCCGATTCAGCCCATCCCTCAACCTAACAGGTTACGGAAAAACGCCACGCTTGCTTAAAACTCGTGATACGGGGCAGGGGGCAGGAGACATGGGGCGGGGGAGAGCAGTAAAAGATTACAAGAGATGAAAAGTACTACGACCGGTTTTAAAAAAGAAAGAGCGACTTCCAGTCTTCGAAGTTTGCGAGGATCTCTTATCAGTTCCCGTGCCCCCCGCCCCCTGCCCCTAGTTTTTTGACTCCCCCGTCCCCTGCCCCGTTCCCCTTGCCCCATACTAACGCCAAGCAATCGAAGCGCTTTCACCGGGAACCTATCGTCCTGTTCACAACCTGGTGACACTTGACAGTTAGGCACTCTAAAGATATTCCGCGTCCACCTGGATGAGGGCGACCTCATGACTCGCCCGTATCCAGTCCGTCACCTGCCGCAAGAGGCGTTCGACCACCCATCGCTCATCCCCTACCGTGGAAATTCCCAACTTCGCCCGCTGCCATTTCTCGTTGGGTTCGACTTCAGCAACCGCAACATTGAAACGGCCGTGCATCCGTTCCTTGAGGCTCTTGATAACAGCCCGTTTATCCTTAAGCGATTGGGCGTCTGGAACCAACACCTCAACACGTAAGACATCTAGGATCATTTTCTAAAAAAGCGGCTAGTTGCTCAAGACAAGCGGCAGGATCGGGTTCCTCGCACATGCGTTCTAATTCTTTCTGCAGGCGTCCGGCGTTCAACCAGCCCAGGGCTCCCGCACGGATGGCTTCTCGACGGTGACGATCCGTCTCGGCCTCCCAAGACAGTCCGAAGCGCTGCGAAAACCGTATGCCCCGCAAGATCCGGCTGGGATCATCCAAGAAACTGCCAGGATGCAAGACGCGCAGTTGTTTACGTTTTAGATCCCCCCTGCCATCAAAAAGATCGATGAGTGTTCCGAAATGCCCTGACTGCAGGCTCAACGCCATGGCATTGATCGTAAAATCCCGCCGCATCAAATCATCCTTCAGCGTTCCGGCACTGACCGAGGGATAGGCTGCAGGCCTGGCGTAAGTTTCCTTCCGACAAGAAGCGATATCTAACAAACTTCGCTCGGAAACATGGATTGTCGCTGTTCCAAACGGCGGATGGACTCGAAGGGTCCCCCCTAAATTTTGAACGACAATCTGCGCAAACGCCACCCCTTCTCCTTCGACCGTTACATCCACATCGACTCCCTGCTTGATCCCAAGGCACCAGTCTCGAACACATCCACCTACGGCGTAGACCCGAACGTGATGCCTGGCAGCCAGCTTGCCAAGCTCTTCAAACAGTGGACGTACGTCCGTAGGCACCGGAACGCTCATTATTGTAGACGTATTATGTAACCTTCTCTGTAATAATTGGTTATAAAATCTTTCCGGGTACGATCTGACAGGCTGCGGAAAAACCCCTCTTGGCTCAGGGTTCTGGGTTCGAGGCTAAGGGCCGTGCATGTGATCAGCATCGATGATTTGTGTTCTTGCCCGCAGCCCACAGCAAACAGGAGTCTTTCCGCAGCCTCCTAATCTACCCTACGTATACTCCACCCGTAATGTTTTCTCAAAACATTTATCAATAATAAGTTACGTAATACGTCTACAATAATTAGGGTCTGGGATGATGGCGGGCATGAACCGCTTTCAGACGCGCTCGGTCCACATGCGTATAACGCTGGGTTGTGCTGATATCCACGTGGCCGAGAAGCTCTTGAACCGTCCGCAGATCTGCGCCTCGTTCCAGAAGATGCGTGGCGAATGAATGACGCAAGGTATGCGGATGTATAGCCTTGCCTGTCCCTGCTTTTGCCGCATAGAACCGTAACAACTGCCACACCCGCTGACGGGTCAGGCGTCTGCCCCAGCGGTTGACAAACAACGCTTCCACAGACGCTCGGCGGCTGAGGAGTTGGGGCCGTCCCTGCTCCAAGTAGCACTTCAGGGCCTGAAGTGCGCAGCGTCCCAGAGGAACGAGTCGTTCCTTATTCCCCTTGCCCATACACCGCACAAACGCTGCTTGTTGGTTGACATCCTGCAAGTCTAGCCCAATCAGTTCCGACACCCGTAAGCCAGCTCCATAGAGTATCTCCAGCATAGCCCAGTCGCGTAATCCCAAGCCTTCCCTTTGAACGCTGCTGAGCAACCCTTCCACTTCACTCAAACGTAGGGTTTCAGGTAACCGACGCCAGAGGCGGGGCGTTTCGATAAAAGCTGTTGGATTATAGGAGACCCAGCGTTGCCCTTCAAGAAATTTAAATAGACTTCGAACAACGGCTAACTTCCGGGCAATCGTAGAAGGACTCCGCTGGGTGTCCCGAAGCCATTGCAGAAACTCCCGGATATGCAGGGGCTTTAGACCGGATAGATCCGTCAGGTCATGCCGAATCAAGAATCGCTCAAAAATTCCCAGATCCTGCCGATAGCTGGACAAGGTGGTCGGACTGACCCCACGCTCCAATTTAAGGTAGGAAAGAAACTGCTCAAAGACTTGCTGCATTTCTCATTATCAATCGTCGATTGTCGATTTGTTGCGTTTTCCAGTCGACAACCGAAAATCTAAAATCGAAAATTCTCTCGGCCTTGAGCGCTGCGGGGCTTTTTCCGCAGCCTGCCGGTCACTGTTGCTGGTCACTGGTCACTGCCTTTAGGTGATCCTGCGCAGCGCGCCAGAAGAACTCGCGGCCGATCTGGCGTCGTTGCGTCTCCAACTGACGCTGCCATGTATTCAGGTCGCTGGGACCATACAGGCCGCGCCGAAACTGCCGGTCAAGCTTTATACGCTCGTCAATCACATTTGCTAAACGCGTGGCCGCTTCTTCGTTCAACAAACCCTGCAACGTTTGCAACTCGCTCAAAGCCTCCGTCGAGGCCCTGCGAATGCGCTTGGCGTTGGGGCTGGCACTCTGCAATGCACGAATCAGCGTCTCATCCCAATAATCGAACAACAGATAGTGCTTGCGGTATCGATCCAGCGGTGTCAGAACATGGCTGTAGTCGGTAAATTGAATGATGGGGCTGGGCGCCGACTTGGGCTGCTTCGGCTTGCGTGTGAATTTTCGTTGCAGCGATTCGCATCCAACTCCCGCAGTAAGCAGTAGGCAGTAGGCAGTAAGCCATATCCCAAGTATGGACACCTTCCTCGCTTGAGAGCTCAAAAGACGCGGCAACCCCAATTGTGATTGCGAATGCATTTTTTCCATCTTACCACCTATTGCCCCACTGCCGCCTGCTCTCGTTGAACGAGACGCTTGAAGGCTGCTTCATCCAGGATTTTCACTGCCCATTTCTTGACCTTTTCAAGTTTGGATCCGGGATCCTGACCCACGACGACATAACTCGTCTGACGGCTGACATTGGAACTTACCCGTCCACCCAGCCGACGCACCAGGGACTCAGCTTCCGCACGGCTGAGACTGGAAAGCCCACCCGTGAAAACGACCGTCAGCCCCGCCAAAGTCTGCGGACCACGCCCGCGGGCTTCGGTCATGCGCACGCCGACGTCCTCCAACTTACGAACCAACAAACGGCTCTGCGGCTGATGAAACCACTCAACGATCGATTGCGCCATCACCGATCCTACTTCCGGAATCTGCTCCAAGTCTTTCACCTCAGCCTCAACCAAACGCGTCATTGCGCCAAAGTGCTCGGCCAACACTTGAGCGGTTTTCTCACCGATATGCCGAATCCCAAAACCATAAAGCAGACGAGTGAGTCCCCGGGTCTTGCTCTGCTGTATCGCCTCCATCAGCTTCTGAGCCTTGCGCTGGGCGAACAACTCCAGGCTCATCCAGTCTTGTATCTTCAGGGCATACAAATCGGCCACGTCACGAATCATCCGTCGGCTGATGAGTTGTTCCACCACCGCTTCTCCGAGTCCCTCGATATCCATCGCTTGGCGACTTCCGAAATGCAAAACCTGCCGCAACAATTGGGCTTCGCAAGCCGGATTGATGCATCGGTAGGCGACATCCTCTTGCTTTTGCTTCACAACCGAACCGCCGCAAACGGGACACCGTGTGGGCAGCTTGACCATCCGCTCGGCTCCCGTGCGCCGATTTTCAATGACCCTCACCACCTGGGGAATCACCTCACCCGCCCGTTGCACCACAATCCAGTCACCCGTCCGCAAGCCTAAACGTTCCACCTCCTCATAGTTGTGGAGCGTGGCACTGGAAATCGTCACGCCCCCGCAGGCTACCGGTTTGAGGCCAGCCACAGGAGTCATCACACCGGTCCTGCCCACAGAGGGCGTCACATCCAAGACTTGCGTCGTCGCCTGATGAGCCGCAAACTTATAGGCGATCGCCCAGCGGGGTGATTTGTGGGTCAGGCCCAATCTCTGCTGAAAAGGAAATTCATTGATCTTGATCACCACACCATCGGCTTCAAACGCAAGAGCCGGCCGCATTTTTTCCAGACGTCGGCACTGCTGGAGTACCTCCTGCCATGAACGACACAGGCAAGCGTGTTCAATGATGGGTAGCCCAAAACTTTTACACGCCTGTAAGAACTCCCAATGGGTCCGAAACGACTGGCCTCTGAGAGCTCCAGATGAATGGGTGAAAAAACGAAGCGGCCGCTTTGCGGTGATCTGCGGATCTTTCTGTCTCAGGCTGCCAGATGCAGCGTTGCGCGGATTGGCAAAGGTCTCAATTTCTTGACGCTTGGCTTGGTCGTTGTAACGCCGGAATGCCTCGATCGGCATGTAGACCTCTCCGCGCACCTCGATCCATTCCGGAGGACGGCCTTTAAGCTGAAGAGGAACGGCTCGAATCGTCCTGGCATTCGGCGTCACTTCCTCTCCGCTAGTGCCATCCCCGCGAGTCGCTGCCTGAAGCAGTCGACCTTTCGCGTAGGTCAATGCCAGACTGACTCCATCGATCTTCAATTCGACCGTGAACGTCGGTATCTCATTGCCTAACCCTTTGAGCACCCGCTGATGCCAGGCCTTGAGATCTTCTTCGGCAAAGGCATTCTCAATCGAAAGCATAGGCGCGGCATGTCGCACCGGACGAAAGGCCTGATCCGGAATTCCCCCTACCCGCTGGGTCGGTGAATCCGGGCTCACCCACTCAGGCGCCTGAGCCTCCAGCGACTGGAGTTCCTCCATCATCCGGTCGTATTCGCTATCGGATATCTCCGGCTGATTGAGCACATAGTAACAGTAATCATGGTGCCAGATCTTTTGGCGCAATCTCTCGATTTGCTTGGCAAGCATCCGGCGAGACGGGACCGATGAGGAACGAGCGGATGGTGTCATTAACAGAATGCTGAAAAACCTATTTCGATTCTGGGCTGAGAGAATTTTCGATTGTAGATTTTCGATTGTCGATTGGAAAACACAACCCGGCCATTGCGCCACGGTCTTCGTCCATGAGCGACACGGTAGTGCAGAGCCGACTGGGTGGGCGGGATGTCGCCTCCATCAGAACAGCCTTGCCGCTGCCACAGGCTCATCCTGTGGGGCTCCACAGAATGCTGAAAAACCCACCTCGGCTCAAGACTGAGAGCATTTTCGATTGTGGATTTACTCATCGGCCGATCTCAAGGCGCGCTGCCAGAAACTCAGGCAGCCCGGCTTGTCGAATCTTCTGTTGCGCACGAGCTACGTCATAGGGGACTCGACGGATCGACAACCGCTGATTCTCCAAGTCGATGATGGCACAACTCGCCAGGGGGTTTCCATCACGCGGCTGCCCGACGCTGCCTGGGTTGAGCAGATAACGCATCCGGTGCGGGTCATTCACGAAGCCCACCTCGGTGAGCTCATCCCTTGCCAGAAGCACCCTAAGCAATCGATCGTGCAGGCGATCGTATTCGACGATGCAAGGAACATGCGTATGCCCCACCAGGCAAAACAGGCTCTGGCACAACCGCAATATGTCGATGATTGCTGCAAGATCCACCAGATAATCGAACCGCTCTGGATGCCTCAAGGTTCCGTGGACTAAAGTGCAGGGGCCCTCGGTCGTCGTCAGTGGAAAACGGCGTAAGGCATCCAAGTCCGTGAAGCTCAACTGATCGCGCGTCCACAAAAGCGCTGCACGCGCCATGGGATTGAACCATTCCAGGGTGAGCTTGCCGATACATCCCATCTCGTGATTCCCGCCGACAATCACCGCCTCGCGCTCCTGCAATCGGCACAGGCAGCTTGAAGGATCCGCCCCATAACCCACCACGTCTCCGAGGCAAAGATACCGATCGACCTTTTCGTTGCCAAGCGCTTCGAGAACCGCGGTGAGGGCTTCGAGATTGCCATGGACATCCGAAAAAACAGCATAGCGCATCATTCAGTGTGGAGCCCCACGGGATGAGCTGTGGCATCGGCCAGTCCACCCCTCTCAAGGAATCATGAAACTGCCTGGGAATTTTCGATTGTCGATTTTGGATTTTCGATTGGAAGACGGCCGTTCAATCGAAAATCGACGATCGTCAATTCCAAAGGATGAGCCTGTGGCATCGGCCAGTCCGCCCCGATGGGGTTCCGAGAGATTCGCAGAATCTTGGGTGGGGGGCGTATCCTTAGAAATCACTTGGCGATTTCGGGGGATGACATTTCGCCCACCCGTTTGCTGTTGCACTACCGTGCCGCCCAAAACCTCGGCCATGGCGCAATGGCGGGGTTGATCGGCTCATGACCATGGATGCAACCATACTTATAGCTGAGGTTTTGCAAAATGCATCGAGATTAGTGGCAGCGCTCACGTCTGTGTCATGAGTCATGGAAAGCAAAAGGCGTACTTTGGCCGTGCTTGAGATGCCTGTTTATTTTCTGCTTTTTTCATGACACATGACTCATGAAACATGGCACAATCCTCATTACTTCTCTTGGGACATGACACAACACTCGGTCAACGCGTTGGCTATTTTTGCAAAAGCCTAGTTAATAATAGCGGATCTCAAACTCTTTAAAAGTCCCTGAGGCCTCGCCCCACGATACCTCGACCTGTTTGATAAAATTCTTCATCGGGCCTGTGCGAATCGTCGTCAAAAAACGCTCCAGCGTTTGTTCCTCAGCCTCAGCAACCAATTCCACTCGCCGATCACGCAAGTTCTTTACCCATCCCACCACGTCAAACCGATGGGCCGTCTCTTCAGCGGTCACACGAAATCCCACGCCTTGCACCTGCCCCGAGTAAAAAACGTGAGCGCGTCTGTTCATCTTATTAAAGCATTCTGCTCCGTGAGTCGAAACGTAATGGGAATTTCGACCACAAAGAGGACGGATCGCTGCCACTGGCGGGCCGGCTTAAAAATCCACTGTCGCACCGCTTGGCGCGCCGCCTCATCAAGAATCGTATGGCCCGATGAATGAAGCACCTCTACTTGTCCACATCGTCCTGAGGTTAGGACATAAGCTTCCAAAACAACTGTACCTTCATATCCCCGCTGACGCGCCAGGTAGGGATAAACGGGGGGAGGATTGCGAAGATAATCGGGTAAAAGAATCATCTGGGCCCCTCGCTGCTCGGGAGCAATCAGGGACTCAGCAATAGGCTCCGATGATTCTGGAACCGATGGAGACAGCTCTGCGGCTTTTTCAACTTCGGGCTCTGGCGGGTCCGGCGAAACTTCAAGCAAACGGGGAGGCTTTGGCTCAGAAACAGGCCCTAGATACAGCTCGATACTGGATGGCCCGCGATCAATATCGAAGGACGCCAGTTCAAAACCAGACACGCTGAGAAATGCCAGCGCATGCACACCGACAGACACACACAGGGCCAACTTCAGTTGAGGATTCATCGAGGCTTAGAGTACGTGCCCGAATCTCGCGTACCCTGCGCTGGGCCGATCTGCGTCGTCCTGCGGCGTTGCTCGTCGCTTGCGTACCGCAGGCTGTGGTACGCGGCGATCCTCGCGCCTTGCGGGTCTCGCAGCTAGGCCCAGCGCAGGGCGTGGGAGATTCTGGGACGTACTCTTAGGCAAGGTTTGAAAAGACACCCGTTGTAAACCCGCTTGCCGGACGGCATCGAGAACTGAAACCACTCGGCCATGGGAAACTTGGGCATCGGCATTAATAGTCACCCGCATTTGAGGCGATTGGACGGCTTGCGCTCGGAGTCCGGCTGTCAACGCTTCCAGGGTCACTGGTTCCTGGTTGAGAAACAACCGGCCCTCTTTGGTCAATGATAGGATAACGGGGCTCTGGGGTTTCAAAGACCCTGCGGTCGCAGCCGTCGGTAGATCCACGATGATCCCCTCCTGTACGGTCATGGCAAACACACTAAAGATAAAAAAAACAAGCAGGAGAAAAAACATGTCGATGAGCGGGACCATTTCGACCCGCGCAGAATGCTTAAACGGAAACGGGTTCACCCGCATGTCTGGCTTTGCCTTTCTGATACAAGATCTGGAAGTTCGTAATGTGCGTGGAGATGCGACTGGCCGCGTCCTCCACCTGGGCACAGAAATAATTATAGGCAACGACCGTCGGAATCGCAATCGCCAAGCCAGCGACCGTTGTGATAACCGCCTCCGCTATACCCTTGGAAACCACTTGCGGATTGGGAATATGCCCCTCCAAGGATCCGAACGCAGTAAGGATGCCGGTCACGGTTCCGAAGATACCCAACAAAGGGGCCACAGTGATGAGGGTATCCAGGATGACCAGATAACGTTTCATCCGCTTCAGCTCCGCCTGAATGGCAACCTCCAAGGCACCTTCCAGTGAAAAGTGGTGGTGGATCAGACCGTTGAGGAGAATACGTACCACAGCATCGGAAGAATCCCTCGCCCTTATGGCCGCTTCCTCAAACAGCCCGCGTTCGCTCAGGTGGAGCAATTGATGAATCCGCTGCGGCTGTTGGCTGCGGCGCTCCTTAATCCAAAATAATAGCCGCTCGATCATCACCGTCAGGGCGATGACAGAACACAGAAGCAGCGGCCACATGACCGGGCCGCCTTTTAGAAACCAGTTCCACATTTCACGAGGTCCTCTGCTAACTGCCGTGTCGCAGGACGAAGGCAGTGGTGCAATGGCGGGGTAGATTTTCGATTGTCGATTTGTTGTGTTTTTCAATCGACAATCGACGCGTTTTTCCGCAGCCTGCTAGAACTTCACCCCGATGCGTAATCCACCATAGAGCTTACGTTCCGCAGCCGGATCGATCCCTTCGCTACGGATGCGCGCGTAGTAACGTTCGTCGAAGAGGTTGTTGATGCCGCCGAACAATACCAGATAGTCCTTCCAAAGGTTCAGCTCGGCGGTCAGGTCCCAGACTTTATAGGAGGCTACGGTGCGACTGTCTGTGTTGGCGTCATCGGCAAAGTGATCATCCACAAACAGGCTGCTCAAATTGAGCTTCACGCGATCCTTGAAAGCGTACCGAATCCCGAATCGCACCATATACTGAGGAGCGTATTGGGGAGTCTTGCCATCCTGAGGCCCCTCGGTAAACTTGGCATCCAACAGCGCAAGGTTAAAGAAGGGGCTCACCGAACCGATCTGATTCTGATAAGAACTTCCCCGCATGACATCGTAGGTCTTCACAAGATCAGCCTCGGTGGCCAGCTCCAAACCTTGATGCCGGGCGTCCCCCACGTTCTCGATGGTGTTGCCTGATGTGCCTATCTGATCCGCGAACTGCATGACAAAGTAACTGGCGTCCCAAAAAATCGCATCGGCAGCGCACTGACCCCGCAGGCCGACATCCACCATCCAACTCTTTGCCTCCTCCAAGTCATTGTTGACAACCTGGCTGGCACCGGTCGGCACAGATTGAGTGAAGATTTTCGGACGCCAGGCCTGGGACCCGTTTGTGTACAACGTGATGTCCTGAGTCAGATCATAAGTGGCCCCGACGCCAAATAGAGGAACAAAATCAAATTCATCGGCCTCGGATAACGAGGTCCCGGCAGCCACTTTATCCACATTCACATCTTCCTTAACCTGCTGCCAGATATGTTCCAGCCTCAACCCCGGAGTGACCGACACCGGTCCGAATCGAAACAGATGCTCGGCGAACAGCGACAGATATTGTATCTGACGTTCGCTGCTGTTGCGTAAGGCTCCCGAATCCGCATCGGGAGTCGTTCCCCGCTGGTCTTCTCGGGGAGAGTCGGAGAAATAAGCCAGCAGTCCTGCCGTGAAGGTATGCCCCTTTTGTCCAAAAGCTTCGTAGGAATGACGCCATCTCGGTTCCAATCCAAACGTGTAGAAATCCTGTTCCTCGATGGCGTTCGTAGACGCAGCAGCCCCCGTGGGTGCGGTGCCAAAACCTCCTGCGCGCTGCCGTTTGCTATAGCGACGGTAATGTCCGCCGAACGTTCGAAAATCAAACTGGCTTTGCACTCCAATGGCTCGCTCATAGAGCAGGGTGCCATAATAACGTTCCAGACGGAAGCGATCATGGAATCGGGTAGTCTGATCCCTACCTTCAGCATCCGCCACAGCCTTGGTCAGACCCCCAGGCTCCCCATGCTCCTCATGATACTCATCGTAGTCCAACGTCCAACGGGAATCGGCGGTCTGTCGGAATGTCGTCTTAAGCCCGCCGCCTAAGACTTCGAAGTCGCTGTTGGATTCCCGAAACCCGTTTCCTTCCCTCTCATGAAAATAGCCGAGATACCCCAGACCCTTGAGTGTTCCTCCAAGGCTGGTGGTGTGCGAAAACAACTCGTCGTCTCCAAAGCTGCTCTCGGTATACCCAGAGAAGGGCGTATCCGTCGGCGGCTGCTTGGTAATAAAATTCAACGCCCCGCCCGGTTGCGGGCCGTACAACAGAGAGGCACCCCCATGGATGAATTCCAACCGATCAATACTCTCTAGCGGCGGGACGTAGTAGGACTCCGGATATCCGAACATATCCGCTTGAATCGGAACACCGTCTTTCAAGACCTGCGTGAACTGGGCACGGTGAGGATCCAATCCCCGGTAACCCAGGCTAAACAGCGGCGTCGTTTCCTCACTCAGCAACAAACCCGGCGTCTTGGCGAGGGCTTGACGGTAGTTGTTATTGACGATGGTCGGCTGACTCCTTAGAGGAATCACCGTCGTCTTCTTGCCCGCGTAGATGAAGGTACCCTGCACATCCTTAAGAGAAGGTGCTTGCTTGGGAAGGGCTTCGGCGGTCACTGTAATTTCTTCCAATCGACGTTTTTGCCACCAACGTTTGGACGCTCCTTGAGCATCCGGCTGCGTCCAAGCGTCAGGAACGACTAACAATAATACCCATACCCCACTGAGCCAAACCAACGCCGGACGAACCATTTCCTTCCTCCTCGGATCCTATGGAACCATTGGCGGGTTGAGACCTCCGGTCGTCCGGTTGGCCAACGCGGTTTTTTGTTTACGGCTTCCGAATGATCGGTCAGCCTCGGCTGGCAGCCGAATCTTTTCAACTTTCTCGATCTGCACGACGCGGGAATCGTGAATCGTAATCTGGATCGCTCCAAACCGAATCGTCCGGATCATCTGGGCGATTTGTGCCAACGTCTCAGCGGGTAAAGGCAAAGCTAAAGAGGGCTTTGCAACCGGTTTCATTGCAGGCCAAGGGGCGGCACAAGGACGGCACGAAGTCTGAGGCTCAGGTAATCCACAGCCATCACCACCAGGAACGTCAGCAAAATGGCCGTCAACAGCTTCTGGTACTGAAGCATCTGCACGTAACCCAGCATGTAGTAACCGATGCCTCCGGCTCCGACAAACCCCATAATGGTGGCGGCTCGTCGGATGTTGTATCCGAACATGAAAAGCAACTGGCTGACGACTGTATTCGCGGCCTCGGGCAAAACTGTGTACCGCCACAATTGCAAGCGATTGCCTCCAGTCGATTTCACCGCTTCCAAGACTTCGGCGTCCACCGCCTCAAACGCTTCGTAGTAGAGTTTTGCCAGATACCCGAGGCTGTAGCAGACCACGCCTACCGTCCCAGCTGCCGGTCCCAACCCAAAGGCCACGACGCCAATCAAACCCAAAACGGCTCACAATCTGCTCTTGCGGTGAAGTGTAAATGCGTCAGGGCCCGTCGAAGAATCAACTGGCGTTGCTTGGTGAGTGGGATCTCCTGCTCACGCAGGGTGTGGGTGAGCAAAATGAAGCGCCTCATATCTATTTGTTACTCAATAACAAGTAGGCTAATTTTGACGTACAAGGCCCATACTGTCAAGTAGAAAAATGGAGCGATCATCGATTACAAGAAAGCGAGCGAGATATTCGGTGAGCCGTGCTCAGTGCAAGGTGAGCGAGTTGAGCGAGTAAAGTTACACAGCCATAAGGTCGTGGCCTGCTTCCTACTGGCATCCGTGAGTCGGCTGAGGGAAAGATTGACAACTCAAGCCAACGTCTTCTATAGTGAATGACACTCACACCGCTAGCAGGCTGCGGAAAAACCCTTCGTGGTTCTGTGTTAAGGGTTCAGGGTTTGGGGCAAATACACCACCGCTCGTCGGTGATACGGGTCCTGGCCCCCAACCCAGAACCCCGAACCCTGAACCGACTGGCATTTTTCAGCATCCTGCTAGATACCTTAGGAGGCAGACAATGGTATTGGACGTTAAAAAGATACTCTCACTACTCAACGAAGGCTTAGAGATGGAACACGCAAGCTATATCCAATACCTGACGCAGGCAGCCATCACCAAGGGCCCTTATGCGGAAGGATTGATCGCGCGGTTTAAGGAAATCGCATCCGATGAAGCCCAACACGCGGATATTATCCGTCAACGGATCGTCTCCTTGGGAGGCATTCCCACGACAAAAGTCGGAGAGATTCAAGTCCACCCCAATTCCCTCAAGGCCATCCAGATCAATCTTAAATATGAAAAGGAAACGGTAGAGTTCTACCGTAAGCTTTTAAATCAGATCCCCGCCGACAAACCCATCCTCTACGAGGCAATCGAGCATATTCTTCAGGACAGCGAAGAGCACGTCGAAGAGCTCGAGCGTCTATCCGCAAGCTAATCGGTAATACGCGCCGCAATCCTCCGCCCAAAACTAACAGGATGCTGAAAGACTCGTCTCTCACCCCTGTCTCGTGCCCCTTGCCCCCTATCATGAGTTTTAAGCAAACGGGATGTTTTTCCGCAACCAACCTGCTGAGCGAGGACACATGACCTGCTCGGTGCATCGGTCTGCGTTATGATAACCCATCGTCCCAGGCGACCGCTGCCCGTTCGGGCAAATGAAAACCCCAATGGTGCACCGTTCTGCTGACCGTCCTCAAAACCCCACTGTCTGGCCGAGGCGCTGTCCTGCTGTTTCATTCCTTCCAACGTTCTGAGTGCGCCTTGTGCTTCTGCCAGTTCGTCTCGTATGGGCAGCGGACACGCCTGCAACCTGTTGCACGTTACACGGTCGAAACCTGATTCTCCTCTGCTCCCTGGATGCATAAAATGTCTGCACCGTCACATCTCGAAGAGTCGTCTGAAGCAGTTGAGCGGCCTTCTTCAACTCCTGGGTGTGTACCCGCGTCTCGCGGGACTGGTTGCCAAATGCCGCCGAGCCGCCATACGCCAAGCAGTCCTGGTGGTGGAACAGGATCACCCGCCTCACACCCCGCTGTTGATATACCAGCCGTAGATTTCGGAGCACCCAGGCACGTACTGCGGGATGGCCGTGCAGCAGGGCACGGCTGCCGCCCGCGTCGGTCTTTAGGAAGTACCGCCGTGCACCCAACTGCTGCTTGACGAACTGTTGGGTTGGCTGAATATACCGAGAGTCCACACAGCACAGCACCCAGGCGGGCGGCATCTTCGGCTCACTTCTCCTCTGTCGTATACGTTTCATCTATTTCCTGAACCCTGACACAGCTCTGAGTGCGCCTTGTGCTTCTGCCAGTTCGCCTCGTATCGCTCAGCCAGCACCCTGTCACGGATCACCAGCAGATTCTCGGCGTTGCGCTCCTCGGCGGATTTGGTGAAGTTGAATGAGCCTGTGATGACCGTCTCGCCTTCGATCACCATGACCTTGTTGTGCGCAATGGCGTGGGCGGCGTCGATCCGAACGGGCACTCCTGCCTGATCCAGGAAATCCGTCTGGACGCTCCGTCCCTCGAGTTGGCTCTTGTCGAGGATGACTTCGACGCTGACACCTCGTCTATGGGCGTCTACCAGCGCCTGGGCGATTGGCACGGAGGTGAAGGAGTATGCCTGGACGTGCACGGTGTTCCTAGCTTGTGCCAGCGTTCGGACGATCCGCTCGGTGCAGCCGCCCCTGGGTGAGAAACACACGTCCCAGGTAGACTGTTGAAGGGTTGCTGGAAGGACGCCAGTGGCTCTCGGAGCCTGGCAGCCTATAACCAGGCTTAATATCAGGATAATGCGGGCCGGAACGACTCGAAATCTAGAGGGCTTCACATTCTGGAGGGACATATGCAAATAGGATGAGACGGGGCGCTCGCTCAGCTCCCACCGAACGATATTCAAATCTCAGACTGATATCGATTCTTGAACGATCACGCGTACGCAAGTGCTGAAACCCCTGCCGTACAAAAGTGGTCGGGGCGCTGGGATTTGGCGCCCTCCGTTCGCCTTCGGCTCACTCCGGGTCGGCCACCCGCCTCGCTTAAGGAATCATGAAACTGCCTTGGAATTTTCGATTGTCGATTTTGGATTTTCGATTGGAAGACGGCCTTTCAATCGAAAATCGACAATCGTCAATCGACAATTTCCTCGGCTCTCTTGATTGACCGAAGGCTCGGCTCCCTTCAAATCCCAGCACTGCTGGGAAGAAATGGGCGCTGGGATTTGAACCCAGGACCTCGGCGTCCCGAACGTACCAGAACTTTTTCGTCCTGTTTCACCTGTCTTCGTATCTCTTCGTCCCAGATGGGATTAACCCGAACTGTCGTTCATCGAGGTTCACGCATTTTCAGATCGTTTTGGCTGCTTCTGTTAGACTATCGTTAGACCAGCCCCAGAAGGAACTGAACTTGATGACCTCTTAGTTTTGTGCCAGAAGGTCGCCTTTTGTTTCTGAACAAGTCATATGTTGTGCCAACAGCCAGTTAATGAGTGCTATGCGTGCCACCTGTCCCATTTGCCAACCAAGACTCAGTTCTCTAGCGCCCTTCGGTTCAATCATTCCGAAAAACTGAAACCTGTCATTGTCAAATAGGAACTCTCCGTGGCTCAAACCAGACCTTATCTTGTAGAGGGCTTCCCGGGCGTTACTCTGCTTAATTTCTGGCACGAAGCTTTCCAAGAATTGCTGAAAACGCTTGGTGATCCTGTGACGAAGCTGACCACATTTTTCGCAGACTTCATTCGTTCGACCCAATAGAGATTCGATCGCCTGTACCAGGGCAATGTAGGAAGCCGACCGAGAAACGTGTTGAACTTCCCAGGAATGACGAAGCCAGTAACACGCTCTCAGGAATCTATCCTGAGCGTCAAGAGGAAGTGAAAAGAAACGATCGAATAGATTCTCTAGATTTTCGGGAACTTCCAAAGTCTCGCTACCTGATAATCCTCGTAGCGCATAGTAATTGGTACGGTCTGTCGCGTTTATTTTTTGAATTTGTTGGATGGGTGAGAACTCTGAAAGCTCGTGTTTGAAATCCTTGAAGGTGTACATATTTTGACAGTAGCCGACTTGCAGGTCGTGAACGTTTCCTGGCAATAGAACCCAATGAGATCGAGCATAGCCACTCTTCTCTCTGATCGCTCCCTCGAGAAAGGTGTGTAGTAATAAAGCAAGTCTTCGCTCAACTGCGCCAGATCTCAGGCCACGAATTGCTGCGTTACTGCTTCCACGAACAGAATATTGGAGGATGAAGGGATGATCTTCGACCATCAAGGAAGCTAACGGTGACTGTGGAGCGTGTCCGGGAACTGGAATGATTTGGAAGTGATCCTTGTACCGCCACCACCCCTTCACTGGTAATGCATGGCTGAATAAAATAACCTGCCAAATGACAGCCTTGGCATCTTCGAGCAACGCTGTATGAATACGTGGCTGTAAGGCATTGAACATCTCACTTGTAAATGCTGGCCCTGCCACAATATCCACTAATCTCTCTTCGTCATAGCTCAACTTTAGAGCGTAGTTGGAATCGTTAGGATACGTCAATTCATCGCCCTGGAGAGAGGCGGAACCAAAGTAGTCCCTCAATAATAGCTCCAGTTCTCCCCTCGCAACACCCTGCGGTTTGAGAGCTCCAAGCAAATCAGTTTCACCAGGAGAATGTTCTACGCACATCTCAGTAAAGAATCGGGGCGGCAGGATTTGAACCTGCGACCTCTTGGTCCCGAACCAAGCGCTCTACCAAACTGAGCCACGCCCCGTCAAGCCACATCGACTAAACTCTGTAACCCTCTTGCCATCTTCGCCAGCCTAGCAAGCCTGGCGACGCCTTGAAGCAGTGAATCATCCGTCAAACTGCACAGCCAAGCAACCGGGCTTTCTTTCGAGCTTAGTGAACCAACCATCGCATTCTCTGGCATGCGGTTACCGACGTACATGATGAACGATAGACCCAGAACATAAAACTTATGACGGAAAAATCCAGAATCTCTATTAGTACATGGAAAAGCAACCGTCATATCTGGCTGAGCTTCTTTGGAGATGTGAAGAACCAGAGCGGCCTTCGAGGGAAATTGTGCTTCCCCAAGCAGATACCATCGAAACTCCTCTTCGTAACGGCCCAATGATATGAGTCTGATGTTTCTCCCGTGATCCTTCCACTGACCAACTGATGCTCGCCAAAAGACACTCGCACCAAAATACAACCTTTGGTCCGCAACGCCTGGCAAATGACAAAGATCGTAAATCGTAAACTCTTCCTCTTGATGGAAGGGATTTGCCTGAACCAAGATGTTTCTCAATCCGAATCCGCCGTCTTGGCGAGCACAATTGGCAAGCACATAGTTTTCTCCGTTGTCATTAAATCTCTGCTCGCACGCACGACACAGGAGTCCTCTTTTGACTTGATCAGAGGTGGCCCGAGACCTTCCACCAGAAATTACTATAGGGTTTGGATTGCCTGAGTTCAAGTTTCTAGCGCAACACCTGTATCCTGGTCTGACCCAGGAGAAAGGAGTTGCGCTAGAAACTTGAACTCAGGATTCTTGAGATGCATTCTCCACCTCACTCTAGCCTCACGTTACGCACTGTCATCCCTCTTCTTGGCTGTCATGTAGATTGGTCACCGATCAGCTTCCTAGCTGCGTCTTCGAGTCCTGAGAGTTTGTGCTGAATCACATCCCATACCACTTCAACGTTGATGCCGAAATACTCGTGAATCAAGATATCCCGCAGTCCGGAAATCTTCCTCCATTCCATGTCCGGTTGCTGGTTCTTGATCTCTTCCGGCAACCGTTTGACAGCTTCCCCGATCACTTCGAGGTTTCGGATGACGGCATCCAACGTCCTGGCATCCTTGGATAAGGCAGCCAACGATGTCCCGCTCGTGAATTCGCGGATCTTGCGAATCGCCTCGAGGATACCTCAAGATAAACCTTAGAGTCCCGGGACATACTCGGTTTCCTTCAAGATGCCCTCCCGCAGCCGTGGCTTGATCGTGTCAGCCATGACGAGGTCCACACGGCACTGAAACAGGTCTTCCAAGAATAACTTGAGATCCATATAGTTATCGAAACTGTTCCGCTCAAGCTCAACAAGAAAATCCAAATCGCTATCTGGACGACTTTCACCCCGGGCCGCTGAGCCAAACAGCCCTAACCGTCGCACGCCGAGCCGTCGCATAACCTGTTGATGTCCTTGCAGTCGTTTCAAAACGTCCTCTCGATTCTGCATATTACCTCTCTAGTTTCATGTCGCTGGCCGTTGGTTTGGCTGCTTCTGTTAGACTATCGTTAGACTGGCGGGTTTTCTGTTATCGTAACTCATTAAAAAATATTGACGCTACTCACTCGTATCCTCTATGTCCCGAACCACGCGCTCTACCAAGCTGAGCCACGCCCCGGTGATTGTTAGTACTCGTAATCGCAGACTACCGAGCTAAGTCTCCAAAGACTTGCTTCTTGGCGCTCTCAATCATTGCTAAGTCATGAGAGCTTCGACTTCCTAAATACTCGTCGGTCATCAGCAAGACCTTGGTGATAGCCTCATCTTTTCGACGCTCTGCGTCTTCAAACGAACTCTTCAGATCGGCATCCTGAATCTCGGTATCACCACTCTTGACCAGAGCGTCTTCGATTCCACGTTGGCATCGCAACCAATTGTCCGCAATTTCCTGTTGGCTGGCACGGGCTTCTTCATACTGTCTTGTGAGATGAATCCCGCTGTGTAAGATACCCCTGCCGTTCATCTCACCAGCAATATGATAAATCGCCTTCCAATGTTACCCTTGAATGTCAGTTACACTTCGATCAAAATCCTCAAGCAGCCGTCAAATCGTTACCGACGCCTGCCGTCTAGAAAAACGATCAAACTCCTCCCTCAGCTCCCGCTTTGCCTGGCTCGTTAGTACGCAAACATCTCGAACCCACACAGATTTCTGTTTAGATTGGGCAATCTCATGGTCCAGATAGGCTACAAGATCGTTATACAGCTGCTTTAAATCCAAATTTATGACTCCCGACTCATACTGACGGCTATCACCAATCGACAACGACCAGTCTATTTGCCTTCCGTGATACCTTAGAGACATAAGTTTATCATTATGTATTAGGGCATGACGATACATCTGCCATATGAGATTCGGATATTCGAACCCAAGTTTTCTAAGCAAGCGCACCTGTTTCCCGCTCTGTATATTGAACTTCTTACTACCCTTGGACGTCACCTGACTGACCGATTCGATAATTGGAAAGAGCATTCGAATCAGCGCCCACAATCCTATTCCCCTCTTACTGGTTCTGCGGACTTCTTCCGCGCAGGTGAAGTAAGAACCGACGTCTTCCTCCAAACGGCTTTTCACATCTGAGAGATATTTGACTCTTTTTTCTTTTCTGAGTTTAAAGGAGTACCTTCTCATCGAGTTCTCAACCTTCATAACGATACTTTCTTGTTTAGGCGTCGTGCTCGTACCATCTCAATTCCTTGACGAATGAGTGTGTGTTGCGTGATGGAGCGGGATGGCCGAGACGCGCACGTGGTAGCCGAGCACCGAGAGGACTTTTTGGAGGGTGCCGAGGTTATCGAAGTCGCCGTTTTCGAGCTTTGAGACTTGTTGCTGGGTCACGCCAAGCCGACGCGCCAAGGCAGTCTGAGACAATCGACGGCGAATGCGCTCACCGATAATCACCTTGGCTACCTTGAGCTTCTCCTCATCCAACTCTTGAAGTTCACGAAAGGAAGCGTGGCGTCGTTTCTCCTGCAGGTGCTCCTCAACCGCCTTGAGCTTGGGGGCTGCCATGACCCGACCTCCGCGTTCACCCTTTCTGTGCCAAATATGCGTTCTTCCGCTGGACCGCAAGAGCGAATTCCTGGGCCGGGAGTTTCTGTGTTTTCTTCTTCATCCCATGGACCAAGATGATCCGTTTCCCACCGAAAAAGTAGAACAGCCGGATCTGACCCGTGTGTGTCTCAAATCGCAGCTCGTAGAGGTTCTCCTCAAGCCGTTTGGCATGCGGTTGCGGCAATCGCGGCCCAAACTCCTCCAACAAGCTGCGCTTAAAGAAGAACTTGCGTTGGGCTGCTGAATCCAACCCATCGATAAATTCCTCAACTGGCGCTCGCCCGCCCTCGGTTTGGAAATAGTACGTGGCGTACTCAGCCAGATCACCGACCTCTATTAATAAGGATACAACTTTTCAGTTGTATCGTCAAGAGCCCGTTGTTCCGCTGCCCTTGTTTTCGTCTTGGTTCATATCTTTTGCCAACAGTTCGGCTCTTTCTGTTAGACGGCTGTTAGACAGGAACGGTTGTCTGTCGGCGTAACTCATTGACCGTATTGGTATTGCTGATTCGTGTCCTCATATTCCCGAACCAGTCGCTCTAGCCAAGCTGAGCCACGCCCCGTGAAGGGTATAATCAGGAAACAATCCATGGAAGGAAATTGTAACCGTTTTTGCGGTCTAACGCCAATCTCGGTTAGCCAGTGTTGCAAGAGAATAGAAATGTCATGGTGTAGTCGTAGTCGTTTTTGGATGGGGGTCTGGGGGAAGGGTGGATAAGTTGTGAACTTGTGCACAATGGCCGTTGGGCGCTTGGAGTCGTCGCGTTTTTGGCCTCTGACAGGCCACAGAATCGACGATCGTCACTGAGGGAGGCATCGGAGTATCCCCGTTGCGAGCGTGCGAGGCGGTTTGGTGTCGATGCATCGCGTAATAACTGAGGTTTTGCAAAATGCATCGAGGTTAGTGGCAGCGCTCACGTCTGTTTCATGAGTCATGTGTTATGTGTCATGAAAAAGCAGAAAATAAATAGGCATCTCAAGCATGGCCAAAGGGCCCCTTTTGCTTTCCATGACTCATGACACATGAAACATGACACAGTCTTTCATAACACATGACTCATGAAACATGACACAATCCTTGTTCCTTCTCTTGGGAAATGACACAACACTCGGTCAACGCGTTGGCTATTTTTGCAAAAGCCCAGTGATGATTCGAGGCTCGCCCACGCAAGCGACGGATGATTCCCTTGTTGCCGTCGGTCCGCACCCGGATACACAATCGTGCGATCTGGCGGGCGGACAACCTCAATTGTTCTGCGGCTTCGCGCCATCTGAGCTTATGCTCCAGCACCTGGCGAATCACTCTGAGCTTGTCGATTTCCCGTATCGTCATGGTCAGCAACTCCTTCATTCGTCCCTCCTTTTAAGGGACGTTTTACTCGCTTGACCACGACATTTCTATTTAGCGGAATCATGACATTTTAACTTTGGCGCGATAGGCATAATTGTCTGGGCCCAGCCATGCGGAACCCTGTCAAAAGGGTTGCGCCTATGAGAGGACGATCTTGACGATGCGGGTATGGATGGAAGGGGAGGCAAGACCCAAGAGGCTCTTCATCTTGGCGACTGCCGCAGGCGTATGGAGCATCCTGACGGCCGGGTTGGGGGTTTCATGGGTGCAGCCCGTGAAAATACCGGGTCACGTTATTATCGAAATAATAGATGTATTGTGTAATTGGTTTTTCAAGCACACTTTTCAACGGAGTTTGAGCGTAGAAAACCAATTATGCAACAGGTCTATTCAACTATGGACAGTTTGGAACTGCTACTGCGTCTGCCAGGAGGTCGTGCGAAAGGCGTTCTGCTCGTTCTGCTGCCCCGTCCCGCTGACCGAGAGGGTGCGCAGGCTCTCGTCGTAGTGCAAACCGCTGACATCGTAAGTCTCGCCATACGGAGACGCCTCCAGGTGAAACCTGTCGCCGGCGACGAACGCGCCATAGAACTGGGCGACAGGGTCATAGGTATACGCCCCCATATCGTAATAGGCACCCAGGTAGACCATGCCGTGTTTCGAGTAGATCGTGCCGTAGAAGGGGGCGCGCTGCATGAGTCCGGCCCCACAGCCGTTCCACTGTTGGGTCTGCTCGCGAGGGACTCCCTGATGATAGATCTGTAAATCGCGCGGTTGTTGGGTGGTCGTCACGAACCCTTGGCGGCTGGATGCGCCCAGCCATCCGGTGTTGACGAAGATGCGATTGTTGCCCCGCGCTTCGATTTTCGCATCATCATGGAGCATGAGCGCCATGTCTAGGACATCCCCCCAGCCCGGGACCGGGCCGTCATACCCCGGCCCATCGATATAGAGCTCGCAGCCTTCATCAAGCACGAAGGTCGCGTCGTTCTCGATCAGCAAGTAGGTGTAGTGCAGGCGCTGCGAGCCGAGGTCGCTGCACGAGGTAATCCCGCTGCTGAGCCGCACTCCGCCTTGATTGGGTGCTGCCAGCAGATCGGCCGGCACCACGACGTCGGGAAGCTCGGCCGGCAGATTCATATAAGGCTCTTGTTCGATTCCTCCCGTGATCGTGGCCGTCAGCGGAGTCGGAGACACCGAGGTGGTGGGCGTGACATACGCCGTTCCGTCAACGGTGACATCCGATGACCAGATCATCAATTGATCGTTAGCAAAGATATCTCCCGCATGGCTCGGGTTCGCCGGATCATAGGTTTCTTGATAGCTGTCAATTCGCAAGGAGTCTGGGCTCCCTTCAAACCCGTCGATGTCCATGTATCTTCCAAACGCCGCGTACCGAAACGTGAGCGCCGTGTTTGCCTCCGTTGTCACCCGGACCGCCTGGGAGATGGTGCTTCCGGTGACATTGCCGTGGGCTAGAATGACGGGAGTGGCGGAGAAGGGGTCTGCCACCGTCACGGTATAGGTGCCCAGTGGGGTGTTCGAACCGTCGGTCGCCGTTAAGGTGATCGGCCCGCGCGCAAAGCATTGCGCGCCAACACCGATATCGATGCAGGCAGGAGTCCCGGAGATATCCGTCCAGCTTACGCCAAAGAGGCTGTCGTTGTGGTTCAGCTCCCAGAGACCGGTTTGCACGCCCGCTTCCGCCAGGTTCACGGCTTGATCTTGAAGATAGGGGCGGGTGGTGGTCGTGAGCACGGTGTGGAAGAAGTTGAGGTAGCCGCTGACGGCCAACAGCAGAACTATATTCAACCCCAAGGCCCATAGCAGGAGGAGGCTACCGGTGGGGTTCGTTACGCGAGAGGCCGCTGGCTGAGAATGCTGTATACGTCGATGCATGCTCCTGCCCTCCTTAAGAAGAGTTCCCACAAGAAGAGTTCCCACACCTTTTCTATCGGGAGCTAGATATTCCGAAACGCCACTTGCGTCGAGAGGACTCCATCGAATGCATAGCCGCTTTCCATCTGTCGAGCCGATAAGGTGATCGTCACTGCGCGAGGACTCGATGTGTCGAAAGTGACCTGCGTGATTCCGTGCGCGACAACTTGGACCAGGTTCTCCCGGACGCCACCCCCTGGATTCACGGTCCGCTGCAGAATACCTGTCGCTGCGTTAAAATCGTATGTGAACGTATCAGACATTCCGATAAGCGGCGCGCCGTTGACATCGATGGATGGCACCGTGAGAGTTAATGATGTCGCTGTGCTCGTTGCCGTTGTGGCGATCCGACCATCTTGGCTCAACAGGCTCATCGCGGTGTTGAGTTGCATTTGCACCACCCCTTGACCGTGGAGAGCGACCAACACTTGAGAAGAGATGTTAGTGGCCCCCAGGATGATCGTCATCAGCACAAGACCCAATCCGGAGACCATTAGCAGCTCCGTGAGCGTAAACCCCCGCGCGGCGATCTGCGTGCGCGCTCCGTCTCTCTTCATGGGCTCCTCAATGATGGAGCCGGCCTCCGATGAGCCGACTCACTGGGATATCAGGGTGCTCACCCGAAATGAACGGTTGTTCGCCAGGGTCACCGTCACGATAATCTGCCTCAGGCTCGTATTGACGGACCCGTCACAACCTGGCGGATTTGCCGCGGGATTGTAGTCGCACACGTCAATTGTTCCCGTGGCATCGGTGATCGTTTCCAATCCATCGCCGATACCATCGGCTGGAGCGGTATCCTGAAACGCCAGCGTCCATTGGCCCGGGCCGACTGCCGTCTGGGCTAGCTGTGCAAACGGGAGCGTATGGACAAATTCCATCTGCCGTCTCATAGCCGACTTCGCGAGGAGGGCCTGGTTATGCTCGCGGAGGTCTCCCATGCCTTGAGTCATGGTCGTCAAGATCGCCATGATCCCGCTCGCGACGATGACGAGACTCACCAGAAACTCAAGGATCGTAAAACCTCCAGACAGACCTCCATCGACACGCATCCTCGCCATCCCTCGGTTGCCCTGTTTCATGGTCCGTTTCCCCGCAATGACTTAGATACGAGACGGCTCGAAACATTTCATGTTTCTTTTCGCTTCGTAAAAAAACCGGGTGCCGAAGCCTGTGGAGGCTCCTCTTTCGGCAACCCGGCGATCCTGTGCAACTCTTTCGGCAACCCGGCGATCCTACACAGGACCCGTGGCTTTCTGACCCCGGATTACTCCGCCCGCCACTAGAACATTGGCGGGTCTCCGCGACCCTTGCGCACGGAGAGGTGTGGCGTTATCGTTGAGCGCTACCACTTCTCAATTGTGTGTGTCACTTACAAGTATGCCTAATCAGCATCGACCGCGTCAATCCATCCTGAGACAAAAATAAAGTCGGTAAAGTCGGTACCGGTTCTCATTTTTCCTGAGCGATGCTTTCAGCGGCATTGACGCTGGAAGCATCCAGCGCTACGATACCAAATACCCGCTCTTTAAAATGATACCGGTTCTGACTTTTCTTGCAGCAAAAAGGAACGGTACTAGTTTTCCATAACGTATCAATAACGCCGTGTGCGAGTTTCAAGCGACCAGTCCCTTGAGATGCAACGGATCTCTGCCAAGTCGAAGATTGAGCAGGACACAAAGTGCGTGGGCCAACAGCTTGCGCACCACGCGCATCGTCAGCTTCAGATGCAGCTTGAAGCCGTAGATGGTCTGGCCGAACCACTTGCCGTAGCTGGCCTGGCCTCGGAACAGCCGACAGCGATGGGCTCGCACAAACTCACAGATGTGCAGCGGCATGCTGTCGATGATCTGAATGAAGGTGTCTTCTGCCCGCGTCAGCGCGTCCAGGAAGCGGCGCTTCAGCCACCCCGTCGCGGCGCATTGCCGCACGAAGTTGGAACGATCCGGCAACCGCGCAAAGAAGTGGCGCCAGTGTCGGGCGAAGTACTGGTAGATCGCCTTCTCGGTGTTGAGCCCCAGGTACTCGCCGACGACCTCCATGGTCATCACCTCGCTGTCCGCCAGGCGTGGCAGCGGGCCGCGCTGGCGCAGACGGCGGGCGGGGAACTGGGCTTTGACAAAATCGTCGATCTGACAGAACAGGGTAATGATCAACTCGTCGAGTTGCATCGGGTCCTGCGTCTGTGTGTAGACACACACCGGTTGTACTGGCGGGGGACTCTTTTGTCTAGGGAAAAACTCGCACATGGCATCATCCATTAATGATCCTCAGATCAGAGGGGGACGGCGCTTCCATTCGAAGAGCAAACCCGTGGAGGTCGCATGTGAAAACCACAATCTCATGGTTCCACACCACGCGCAAGCTGAGCCACGCCCCGATACTCTGTTTTGGAAAAAGCTCAGTGCCCACTACGGTCAGTTTGCCATGCTTTTCTTCAGCAATCAGAGAAGGCTGGCGGGCCTAGGCATACGCACGGTGTGGCTCCCAACCTTGATGTGCGATCCGGTAGATGCCGTCATGATCCCTACCCGATTCCAACCCTGGCGGCAGTGGACGAAGACCGGACGATTGGCGGGATTCCTGACAATCGACAAAAACTGATGCACCTGCCTATCGCTGGGACGCCACCAAAACCACATTGGGATATTGACCCAGCGCATCCCAAGCTGCTCAACCAACCGATGTTCTTCCTCCATCGCACCAGAGGGCTGTCGCAGGCCGATGATCGCCTTCACGCCCATGTGGCGCAATCGTTCCTATCCCACCGGCGTCGGCTGTCCCCCACGATAGAATCCTTCATCAACCGGGTAAAAGGTTGGCAGGTCGCGGGTATTCTGAGTAGATCGGACAACAGTAGCGAACCCCTGGACGAACAGCACACCACCCACCAAACTGATAAGCCAAGATACATCGATCCGTTGTTTCATCCAATGGTGTGGGGCTTGAGGGCATTCTTTCGACGAGAGATTAACTCGATGGCCCCATCCATCAGTATGAATACAATGCCCATGATGAGCAAGATGGCGTGTTTCAGCCATTCCCCTGGAGAAAAGAACTCATGCTCCTGCACGATCTCCTCACGGAAGTACAAGGCCAAGACCGCGACAAATACCCAGATGACCGTCTTCCACTCTCTACTTGCTACAATTCCTTGCCAGCTCCACTGACCTTGGCGGTTGGGGTAACGTTGCCAACCCCTTGGTAGCCAGCGAGGGACGACCGCCTGATAAATGAGGTAGGGCGTGCCTATCTCATCGCTCAGCAGGGTTTCCTCCTGGGCCATTTTCCGTTGGTATACGATGAGGAAAAATCCCAGCGCGGCCACACTCACCCAGAGGTTGCCAGCGATGAAGCAAAAGCCAGCCCCGATGAGGAACGTCCCTAGGTAGAGCGGATGTCGGACGAAGGCGTACGGGCCTGCGGTGATCAGTCGGCCGATCTTCGGAGCACCACGCGACTTTTGTGTCGAGTTGACTTTGACGTGGCCGACGTAACCGTCCGCCCAGAAGCGCAGCAGCACACCGAGTAACGCAAGCCCAACGCCCAACTGCAACTGCCGTTCGGTTGTATGGGCAACGAGCGTCAACCAGACAAGCAAAGGATAAACGAATAGGAAACGGCTCTTACGAGTAAAGACTCTTCGCATGGACGTTGTGGAGCCCTACAGGATGAGCCAGTGGCACCGAGAACTCCGCCCCGATGGGGACAACATCCTGCCCCCCATCGACTGCTAACTGCCCTGTGGCCCAATGACGGGATCGTAGAAATTCCGGCTCAATTTTGTTGGATACTATTTTAATTGTTTTTCAAGTTGATTGCCACTCGTTCGCATTCATGGTCCTGCGTGGTATACTGGGAAAAATGGCACGTATCTGTCGGATGTTACTTTGTCTGTGGGCAATGACCCTTCCCTTTCAGGCATTTGCTCAGAGTGAAGATGTCTTGTCTCTGCTTCAGTCAGGATGGCAGGCTTATGAACGCAAAGACCTGCGCCAAGCCATCCAAGATTACCAACAAGTTTTAAACCGGGTGCCTCAAGACGCCCGCTTATGGTACGACCTGGGGTGTTTATACACACTGAATCATGATTTAGCCAACGCCCAACAGAGTTGGAACCAAGCATTGGCTCTTAATCCGCGCTCGGCCCAGGTCCATGACGCCTTGGGACAGTTGCTCGAGCAGCAGGCGGATGGGTCGGGTGCCCAGATCCATTATGCCACCGCCACGGAACTTGAGCCCGGTAATGCCGCTTATCTCTGGCACCGGATCCGGAATCGCTTATACCTGAAAAAATTCTCAGAAGCCCGCAGCGATCTTCAGCGCCTGCTGATGCTCGATCCTAACCATGTCGAGGGGCATTATGCCCTGGGGGTTTTGACGCTCCAGAATAACGCTCCGGATTTGGCTATATTGGAATTTCGAAAGACGATTGATCTGGCCCCGAATCATGTGCTGGCTCTAAACGGTCTTGGGCTGGCTTACATCCGGATCAGGGAATTCGAGCAGGCGGCCGAAGTTCTCCAGAAAGCCGACAGGTTAGATCCGTGGAACGCTCGGACAGAAAGCAATCTGGGAATCTTGGCTGCTTCCCAACAGCAATGGGAGAAAGCTCGTCAAGCCTGGGAACAGGCATTGAAAGAGAGTCCTCAGTTTGAACCCGCCAGTAGAAACCTGAAAATCCTTGATGGCTTAATGAAATGAAGCGTCCATGAAGAGACGTCGAACGCCCGCAGTTCCACCGGTAAAACCCCTGGTATCTGCAATCCCCCGATGGAGGAAAGATCCTATCCACCTACCGGTTTGTGCGCAACTACAGGGTCGAAAGATACAAGCCTTCACGCTGCTTGAATTGTTGATCGCCATCCTGATCATAGTCATTCTCGCGAGTATTGCCCTGCCGCTTTACTTCCGATCAGTTGAACACGCACGCTCAACCGAAGCCCTGAGTAACCTGTCGGCCATTCGTAGCGCGCAAACCCTCTACCGTGCTCAGTATGGAGAATTCGTCGAGGCGCTCGATCTACCCGCCATTAACACGAATCTTAATCTGGAGCTGACGGCGCGACATTACGACTACCAGATCCCCGAAGCCGATCAAGACTCTTTTCTGATCGTCGCCTCTAGTCCCCGTCTGACGCTGACGATGGACAATACAGGCAAGATCACTTATCAGTGGCCTGGGGGTGGCAGCGGAAGCAGCTCAGGAAGCACGGGAGCCTCAAGCGGTGGTGGAGGAAGTGGGGGTGGAAGTTCCGGAAGCGGTGGAGCTGGCTCAGGCGGGGGTGGAGGATCCTTTGGGGGAGGTGGGGCAGGCACAGCAGGAGGTGGAAGTTCCGGTGGTGGCAGTGGCACAGGCGGGGGCTCTGGTGGAGGAAGCGGAGGAACCGACAGTGGCGATAGTTTTCCCACTCTTGCCAGCGGCAGTACAGGAACCAGTCGTGGAACGTTTCCCACTCAGTTTCCATCGGCGACTGAACCGAATATTCCCGACGGCCCCTATGCTCAGCAGATACGCGATGCGTTCAACCTGCTTAAAAATGACGGGACTCTCGCCCAGGAGCTCGCTCAGCTTTTGATCCTCCACCAATCCAAACTGACATTCTCTTCCCTTGATGAAGGCACCCTAGGAACCATCGGCCCTTCCAGCAGTTGGTGGGATGCGACCATCGCTGGATCGCAAGTTCTTTTAGACGACTCGATGGCCTCAGAGGCATGGCCAGTGGTGGAAATCGCCGCAGTGTTGGCTCATGAAGCATACCACATCACACAGGTCTACAATGATCTGTTCATCGGATTTCCTCCTACCGTGCTATGGCTGGAGGATGTCGAGGGGCCAGCGTATATTAGAGAAACCAAAGTCTGGGATAGTCTGCGACGGGATTCCTCAGGCACCATTGTCACTTTCGCCACTCATAATGACTGGGACTTTCGAGCAGATTCGTTTATTCGGTCGGATGGCACTGTGGATGAAGCGCAACACAATGCCTACATCACTTTCTCGCGAGGAATCACTCCCAATACTTCATTCTTTTAACACGAAAATGAAACGACTTCCGTGGGTGGTAATTCTACTGGGTTGTTGGATCAGTCTTGTGTGCGACTCAACGATTGGAGTCAGTGCGATGGCTAAAGAACCCAGCCCTTCTGATCCGGCAGCTTCTATTCCTCTGGCACCGGATCGACCACGTCCGGATCGGACTCCTCACGTGGAAGGTATCGGTCCTTTCGTGCCTTATGTACCTAAGAGCTTGAAACTTGCTTGTACCTTTGAGGTCCCCGACAACTGGCTGGCTACGGAACAGCAGGGCCGAGGCGAGCGGTATCAACAAATCATCTTGGTCGGTCCGCGCAATGCGCAGGACACCTATCATGCGGGCCTAACGGTAAGAATCACACCCGTTGGAGCCGGTGGGGGATCCTATGCGACTTTGGAAGATCTCATCGATTGGCGACGTAAACAGTATGCTCAGACCGCCGGATTCAGTGAATTGTCGTTTCGTGAAGTATCCGTGGTGGGACCACCCGCAAAGGAACTCAAATGGATATTTCAAGTAACCCTGCCCTCTGCTGTTGGGCCGCAAACGGTGCTTTTAAAAAACCAACTCGTCTTGTTCGCCCATCAGGAGCAGTTGTACGAGCTAAGTTTTGGAGCGGACGCCGTGGAGTTTGAGCGTTATGCGCCTGC
Organism: Candidatus Omnitrophota bacterium; assembly: GCA_023247255.1. GTDB lineage: Bacteria > Omnitrophota > Gorgyraeia > Aquiviventales > Aquiviventaceae > JAHFGV01. Next base: position 53,834 of record JAHFGV010000015.1, read on the forward strand.
CTTTGAACACCTCTTGCAGAGTTTCCAGCTCGTGCCTTCGCCACAGTAACGGTGTTTCGTAAGAAGAAATGATCCCTATGGGCGGTGAGCAATAGGGCAACGCAGCTCACGCAGGATTCTGAAACGCATGCGTAGCCATTAATTTGGCTAGGTAGTCAACCTCGATATTGATCCGATTGCCTACCCGACGCTCCGCCAAAGTGGTTCGCCGAAGGGTTTCGGGAATCAAATGAACGGCGAACGTCGAGCGGCTTTGCTTTTCACCGACGGTCAAGCTTACCCCATCAATCGTCACCGAACCTCTGGAAACCATAAACCTCATCAGCGACGGAGAGGTACGAATGACCAATACCGTCTCCCCGGAAAGATCGCGCCGGCTGATCACAGTGCCGATGCCATCCACGTGACCCAAGACGAAATGACCGCTGAGCCGATCGGAAAGAGAAAGACTGGGCTCCAAATTCACACGATCGGCCACCCGCAGACGATCCAGATTCGTTAGATACTCCGTCTTTGGGATGACCTCAAACGTCATCCTTCCCCGCTGCCTTAAGACAACACTCAGGCATACCCCGTTGACGGCAACGCTCTCCAGTACCTGAACACTAGATGCAGTCTTGGGAGCCTGAACCGTCAGGCGGATGAGCCCCCGGATGCGCTCAACGCGCACGACCACTCCTATCTCTTGAACGATCCCGGTAAACATGATGAGTACCTAGTACACTGATCACTGGTCACTTCTTTTCGGGTACACGACTTTTCCTTCGACGCAGAAATCCGGCCCAAGCCGTCGGATATTAACGTCCTCCAACCGAATGGCCTGAGTCAGACGGGAAATCCCTCTGCCGCCAATCGAACCCGGGGTGTCCCGTCCGCCGATCAGGATGGGAGCAACACACAAGATCGCCCGATCCACAAGACGCGCTTCAAAAGCACTGGCCAAGACTTCCCCGCCTCCTTCGATGAGAACCGATTGCAGACCCCGTCGCACAAGCGCACGACACAAAGCGCGTAACGGTACGCGCCCGTGACGCGCGGGAAGCACAAGAACCTCGATCCCCCGGCGTTTCCAGGCTCGTTTCTTTTCCGACGCAGATACCGTGGTGGCAACCAATGATGCCGCGGCAGAACGTGCAGAAAAGCACCGGGCCGTCGGCGAAAGGTGCAGATGACTATCGACGACCACTTTAACCGGACGGTCAGAACGCGCACCTGAAATGCGTGCGCTCAACAGAGGATTGTCCCGTTGCACCGTCTTGCATCCCACCAGGATGGCATCCACTTGAGCGCGCAAACGGTGTCCGAATCGACGCGCCTGCGGGTGAGTAATCCACCGTGATTGACCGGTGCGTGTGGCGATTCTGCCGTCGAGACTCTGGCCGATTTTGGCGATGACCCACGGTAGACCGGTCCGCATCGCCTTGAAGAAAGGCGCGTTGAGGATACTGGCCTGTTGCTCCAATATCCCCGTGGTCACGCGGATACCTGCCTGACGCAGCCGTTTCAGGCCACGACCGTTGGTAATCGGGTTCGGATCCCGGCTGGCAACGACGACATGAGAAATCCCGGAAGCGATGATCGCATCACAACAAGGGAGTGTGCGGCCGTAGTGATTGCATGGCTCAAGCGTGACGTAGAGCGTCGCATGACGTGCGGCAGTTCCTGCACGGTGAAGGGCTTCGATTTCCGCATGCGGTAAACCGGCTCGACGATGATAACCCTGCCCGATCACGCGATTGACCTTGACAACGACTGCACCCACCATGGGATTGGGCGAGGTTTGACCGGCGGCCCTGCGTGCTAACTGTAGGGCTAACTGCATCCAACGCTCATGGGTGCTGGTCATAGGCAATCGGGCGTTTAAGTTCTCACTGGGCTCTTGCAAAAACAGCCAACGCGTTTACTTAAGTATTGTGTCATGTTTCTAAGATCCTTGAGTTCAAGTTTCTAGCGCAACACGAGTATCCTGGTGCAAGCCAGGAGAAAGGAGTTGCGCTAGATGAGCAGCTACACTCGTTTGACGCTCGCGGAGCGCGAGGAGATCAGTCGGAAGCTCGCCGCGGAAGCGAGTCTGCATGCGATCGCGCGGCGACTCGAGCGGAGTCCCAGCACGATCTCG
>JAHFGV010000016.1 GCA_023247255.1 Candidatus Omnitrophota bacterium
TCAAGTGCCGCGTGTGGTATCTAGGTTCGGTTGACTCCGTCTGCCCCGGTTGCTCACGGGGATGCAACATTCAGATTCACACCAACCGCGAGCGGCAGTGGCGGCCACATATCGCACAGGGCGCGCGCGTCATGCGTCTTAAACCACGTTACAACGCTGCTGTGAACCAATGGTGGATGTGCGATGAAGGCCGTTATGGCTATCGGTTCATCGATGAGCAACGTCTGGAACAGGTGTCCATTAAAGAAAGTGGGGCTGTGCGCAAAGGAACCTGGGAGGAGGCGTTGGGTTTGCTGGGTGCTACCTTGAAGCGTCTGCAAGAATCGGGTGAGATGAACAAGGTGGGTGTGATTCTTTCGAGCCATCTCACCAACGAAGACCTCTTCGTCGCCAAACGCTTCTTCAAAGCTTTAGGGATCGAGCAGGTGGTGTTTCAACGTCCTAAGGCTGGCGAAGGCGACGCATTTCTCATCCAGCCGGATAAGTCCCCGAATGCAAGAGGGGCTTTAGTTCTGGGTTTTGCCGAAGGCGCCCAAGGGCTACTCGAACAAGCGGTGAACAGAAAGTTACGAGTCTTGTGGGTATTCACGCAGGATCTGACGCAGCTTTTCCGAGAAGACTCAGTGGAGCAGGCAGCGAGGGCCCTTGAGCTTTTTATCTTTCAAGGGCCGAACACGAATCGCACATCTGGATTGGCGCATCTAGTTTTGCCCAGCGCTGTCTATGCGGAGAAGGATGGGACGTTTACGAATTTTCAAGGGTGCGTCCAGCGCATCCACGCCGCGGTGGATTGTCTCGGAGACTCTAAAGCGGATTGGCAGATCCTCACAGAGTTGGCTGGACTGATGCAACTCACTCTCAGCTTTCCCGACGCTCCAGCGATCTTCCAAGCCCTATCCATGGAAGAAATAGCCTTTCAGGGTCTCACTTACGATACGATTGGCGAACAAGGGGCACTCCTTGGCACATAGCAGTCGTACAGCATATAGCTCGATAGCACATAGCAGCTAGCATATAGAAAATGCCATTTAGCTCTTTTTTCTTTCCATCTGCTAAATACTATGTGCTATCGAGCTATATGCTATCTGCTATGTGTTGTGTGCTGTGAAAGCCATGTTAGTAGATTTAGCTATAAAATTTGGGATTAGCCTGGTTGTTCTCTTAGGCGTATTGAATTTCGCTGGAATGCAGACCTGGCTTGAGCGCAAACAGAGTGCGCTCATGCAGGATCGCATCGGCGCTAACCGCGCTACCTTCACGCTTCCCTGGGTCTGGGCTCGACCGATCAACTGGATGTTGCGCAAGCTTGGGGGCTTAGGCATTCTCAACGCCCTTGCGGATGTGCTGAAGCTGTTCACTAAAGAAGATTTCGTCCCCGCCCAAGGCGATCGGTTTCTTCATACTTTGGCACCGGCGATTTCTCTGTTGTTCGCGCTGCTTGCTTTTGCGGCCATTCCGATCGGGCCGACGGTTGAGCTCTTTGGCCGATCGATTCCCCTGCAAGTCGCGAATCTGAACATTGGGCTCCTGGTGGTTCTTGCCTTGGCTTCCATGGGTATCTATGGCGTCGTCCTCGCAGGGATGGTTTCCGGGAACAACCTCGCCACCCTCGGGGGGCTTCGGGCCATCTCGCAGATGCTTGCCTATGAAATTGCCATGGGTGTTTCGCTCATCGGTGTAGTCATCTGGTATGGAACGTTGGATCTGCAACTTTTGGTCCAACAACAAGGACACCATGGGTTCGGGGGTTGGCTGCCACAATGGGGGCTGTTCGTGCAACCGATCGGCTGCCTGATTTTCATGACAGCGGCACTCGCCCACACAAAGCGCGTTCCCTTTGATCTTCCCGAAGGAGAACCCGAGATCATAGGTTATTTCACAGAATACAGTGGCATGAAGTTCGGGCTTTTCTTCCTCACGGATTTTGTGGAGGTGGTGCTGGCCGCAGCCCTCACCACGACCCTGTTCTTCGGTGGCTGGCAAATTCCTTGGTTGTTTGCGGATGGCTTCCATTTTCCATGGGGACTGATAATTCCCGTGTCTCCCCTCGTCTACGTCCTGTTGGGGTTACTTTCCTTTACCCTGAAGGTCTTTGGTTTTATCTGGTTCTTCATGCTGATTCGCTGGACGCTTCCGCGATTCCGTTACGACCAGCTCATGCGGCTGGGCTGGAAGATATTATTTCCCTTGTCTTTGATCAACATTGTAGTGACGAGTATTTGCGTGGTATCCTGGCATTGAGAGCTGTAAGGAGACACAGAGATGGGAACCTTTTACGCGGGGTGTGTGATTAAGAATCACATCGAGCGAACCCAGTCGATCCAGATCCCAAAGGTTCTTGTGGATACGGGCAACGAATATACGTGGATTGCAGAAGCTGCTCTCGAGAAGATCCATGTTGTTCGGGAGAAAAAAGATATCGTCTTTGTAATGGCCAATGGTCAGCGTGTCACACGCAGTGTCGGGTTTGTCATCATTCGGGTGGGAGAGCACTTTACCATTGATGAAGTTGTCTTCGGAGAAGAAGGGGATCTGTTCCTGCTCGGCGCCAGGACCCTGGAAGGGCTGAATCTAACAGTGGATCCTCGACAGAAGAAATTGGTGGTCTCAGGGCCGTTGCCTGCTGCTTGATGGGTTCCCTTAGCGACCAACTCTTACACCGCATTCGCGAGGCGCACAAGCGCCGCAAGCTCAATGGATGGGAGCGCTTGTATCTTCCCGCTATTGCCCAAGGACTGTGGCTGACCTCAAGACATTTCTGGCGCAACCTCTTTCTGCACATCGCCCATCGCCTCGGGTTCTTCAAGGATGTCCCCGCTGCGGTTACGATCCAGTATCCGGACGAGCGACGACAGACATCCCCCCGTCTTCGGACTCGTCATCGGCTGACGAAGCGCTCGGATGGCACTCCACGCTGTGTCGCCTGCATGCTCTGCGAAACCGTTTGTCCTGCGCGGTGCATCTACATCGTTCCTGCGGAGCATCCAGATCCCGACATTGAGAAAGTCCCGAAGAGTTTTGATATTGATCTGGGACTCTGCGTCTACTGCGGCTATTGCGTCGAGGCCTGCCCGGAGGATGCGATCCGCATGGACACGCAGATCCACGAAATCGCCGCCTACTCCCGCGATGGCATGTGGCTCAATATGAAGGAGCTGCTCAATCCCGGCTCCAAAGGTCTCACCGAGCCTCCCGATAAATTCGTCCAGATTGAGCTTGACGAGTTCCGAAAGCTTCGATCCACCCCTCCTTCCCCGCCTTCAGGAAGTAGTGTTCCTCCTGTCCCCTGATTTTTCTTCTGCTATGAACACACTTCCGTTGCGGAGGTTTGCATTCCAAAAATCGCAAACTACGAAGCTCACTCTGCTGTTCTTTATCCTGTTTCTCCTTCCTTTTTGCGTGGTGGGGGTTTGGGCGATGAGCCAAGGGATACGCTTGCTCTCGGAGAGATCCTGGGCTCAGGCGGGACTCTGGTTGATATTTGCGCTTGCCTTCGGCGGTTTTGGGTTTGGGATGTTGCTGGCCGTTCGCATAGGGCTGAAAAAGATGCGGGAAGATGAGCGACTCAAGATCCAATATCCCGATCAGCCTTGGATGTGGAAGAAAGATTGGATCACGGGACGCATCCGTTGTGCAACCCACGTCGGTGTGGTTTCTTCATGGGTTTTCTGCCTCTTCTGGAATCTCATCAGCGCTCCCGTTTTTTGGGTGATCCCTCGTGAGATATTGGAAAAGGGCAACCGACTGGCTTTGCTCGCGCTGGTGTTTCCCTTTGTCGGCCTTTGGCTGCTGATCGTAGCGATCAGACAGACACTCCGGTGGCGCAAATTCGGGGACTCCGTGCTTGAGCTGAGCACCCTTCCTGGTGTCATCGGAGCTAAGCTTGGCGGCACGATTCATGCCCGGCTTTCCCTGCGCCCCCAAGACAAATTGACGTTGACCCTCTCCTGTGTGCAACGCATCACCACAGGTGCCGGGAAAAACCGCGACACTCATGCGAATATTCTCTGGCAGGATGAACAACCTCCCCTGAGCCAGTTGCCTCAGGAGTATTCCAGGAGGATTGCGATTCCTATCGCTTTTGAAATTTCAGGGGATTGCCGCGGATCGGACTGGTCCAATCTGAACAATCAGATTCTCTGGCAGTTGGAAGTCCATGCGAAAATACCCGGCGTGGATTATCACGCGATTTTTGAAGTCCCTGTGTTTCGGACCTCTGCAAGTTTAGTGTCCTCTCCCGGTGCAGCGGTTGTTAAATCAGAAGCGTTGCATGAGGATTCTCTACGTATTCAGTGGGAACGGGGTGTTTCTGTCAGGCCGCATCCACGTGGGGGGATGGAAATATCTTTGGGCGCGGCAAGACATCCGGCAGCAGCAATTTCTACAACTTTATTTTTGATCTTGTGGTGGACGGCTATCTGGCTTCAGCTATACCTTAAAGCCCCCCTCTTTTTTCCCATCATTTCTGGCTTGATCGGCCTCTTGATCTTTTGGGCTGCCTTGGATCTCTGGCTGGGCACACAGCGAGTTTGGGTCAGTGCTACGGGTCTTCAAGTGACCCACGGGATTTTGGGGTGGGGAAGCGCTAGAACTTTTGACGTCTCTGTTGTCGGGAAGATTCAAACGCGGATAGGGATGCAAATGGGCAGAAAGGCTTTCTATGACGTCGTGCTTGTGACTAAAAATGGCAGGAAAATAGTGCTTGGGTCATCCCTTTCGAGTAACCGCCAGGCTGAAGCATTGGTCGCTATCGTCAAAGGGGTTCTCGATAGGAAGCAACTGGCGTGAGGGGTGCAGGAGAAAAGCCTTGCGTCAATCGCCCAGGATCTTTACGACGACGCGTTTCTTGCGCTTACCGTCGAATTCCGCGTAAAAGATTTGCTCCCAAGGACCCCGATCAAGCTTGCCCTTCGTTATGGGTAGCGTCGCCTGGTGACCGATGAGTGTACGCTTTAAGTGAGCATCCCCGTTATCCTCGCCGGTGAGGTGGTGTTTGTAATCTTTGGTCGAAGGCGCCAGACGCTCCAACAATTCCCAGAAATCCTGCCAGAGCCCTTCCTCGTCGTCATTCACCCAGATGCTGGCCGTGATGTGCATGGCCGAAACCAAACAGAAGCCTTCCGCGACACCGCTTTTTTTGACCAGTCCCTGAATCGTCTCGGTGATGTTGATGATGTCCCGTCGCTTGGGCGTATTGAACCAGAGGTATTCAGTTAGGTACTTCATCAACGGGTTTGCGATGTCTTGATCTGGGGCAGAATTTATCGAGCTGTTGACGCTGAGCTATGTGGGGCAGGGGCTCCACGGAGAAGCCCTTCCGTGCTCAAGTCTTCATCGATATCCGGCCAGTGGATTCCGTATCCTCCCCCACAAATTTGCCAACGAGCCCTCTGATGAGTGTTGGCGTGAAGGAGTCTGGGATACCATGCCAATGGTACAGTAATGGTGCGTCCATCGAGAAGCTCTACGCTTAACGTATCTGTCGTTATATGCACTCGTTTGACACGCTCACCCGGTTTCAGTTCCGAAATGCTCATTCCAGGCCTCCAAGACTTCACGTTCGCGTTCTCTCAAGATCCGTTCAATCCTTCCCAGCTCTTTGGCGCTGAATCCCAGATTTCGCGCTAACGCAAGGGGACGAAGCCAGAACTTTGCAGTCTGATCGTCTCGATCCACGTGTACATGTGGCGGTTCGTTTGGCTCATGGCTATAAAAGTATAGCCGATACGGGCCGCTTCGAACAATAGTAGGCATCAAGGGGTGTGCGATGTAATGAGCGTTTGTAGTTCACTGGGAAGACCAAAGCTGACATTTTCTTTGACGAGTTCAACTTCTTCAATCTGCGTGGCTCCCAAATGCTTCAAGGCTTCCACGACTTCTTGCACCAGGTGCTCGGGGGCGGAAGCGCCAGAGGTCACACCGACGCACGCGACTCCTTCAAACCAAGCCGGATCGATCTCGTTGGCGCTGTTGATGAGATAGGCCTTGCGTCCGGCATCGCGGGCGACTTCGGTAAGGCGAATGGAGTTGGAGCTGTTTCGGGCGCCGATGACGAGAATCACCTGTGCTTCCTTGGCGATAGCCTTCACGGCGTTTTGACGATTTTGAGTCGCGTAGCAGATGTCGTCTTTCGATGGATTCACCAGCATTGGGAAGCGTCCTTTGAGCACGTCAATGATTTCACGCGTGTCATCGATGCTGAGTGTCGTCTGCGTGATGACGGCTACTTTATCCGGATTGTCGATCGCAACGCGCCGAGCATCCTCCACCGTTTGGATGAGACGAATCGCATCCGGGGCTTCTCCCAGAGTGCCTTCGACTTCTTCGTGACCTTGATGTCCGATTAACAGAATCGTGTAGCCTTTCTGGGCAAAGCGTTTGGCTTCCACGTGGACTTTTGTTACCAAAGGACAGGTGGCGTCGATGACTTGGAGGCTGCGCTGTTTGGCTGCCTGGTGGACGGCCGGAGAGACACCGTGGGCGCTGAAGATGGCCGTTGAGCTTTGCGGGACAGCGTTTAATTCTTGGACGAAGATTGCCCCTTTCTGTCTCAGGGCGTTTACGACATGGGGGTTGTGGACGATTTCCTTGCGAACGTAGATAGGACCCGAGAAGTGCGAAAGAGCCTGCTCGACAACTTCAATAGCCCGCTCAACGCCCGCACAGAATCCCCGTGGTTTAGCGAGGATGATTTTTGTTAGAGACATGATTCTACCATTATAGAGAACGCCCTGAGCGTTCGGCAAGATGAACTATTGAGTCTCGCCAATCAGCAGGACAGCGTTTCCCGACGGTGAAGCCTGTCATGAAACTCCGCGAGCATCAATAAGAACTTTCCACAAGTTGAGCGAAGGGTCAGGCTCCTTTTTGGAATTACCGTAGGGTATTTTGAAAGAACCGCAGGCTTTCGTATTTCAGGTAAGGAAGGAACAGGTAAGCGGTGTAGTGGCCGGTGGGCAAGAGGACGAGTTCGGGTTTGCCTAGGGCTTTCCAAAGCCTGAGGGAATTGGCTCGGCCGATGGTCCGATCAGCGACGGCGATGAACAAGAGCAAGCGACTGGAATCGACGTAAGGAGCTAGTTGCAAAGGGTCGGTCCGGATCTGTTTCCGGAGCAAATCGTCAAAGGCTTGGCGATCCATCTGGCGGACGCGCAGGTATTTACTCAAAGGTTTAGTGAGCAGGCTGTCCTTTGAACTCATGAGGATATCGGCAATGCTGCCGCCGGGAAGGGCTGCGACATGGGCTTTCAGACGAGGCTCAACGGCTGCTGCCATGATAGTGGCGATGCCTCCCATGCTGATGCCGAAGCTTCCGATGCGCTTAGGATCGACGTTATCTTGCTGCTCCATCCAATCCACGACTTGGCGGATTCGGATTACGCCTTGGCGCAGGAGCAATTCCAGATACTCTACCGGCTGATCCGGAGAAATCTTGAGGGTCTTGCGGTGGATCAGTGCCGTATGGAAACCGTGGTGAGCGAGGTACCGACAAATCCCGCGCTCAAGAGGATAATCGCCGCCGAGAATAGGATTGAAAACGATGGCCGCTTGACGATCTGGGATTTTTGACTCAAACCACTCCAGTTCCACGATGGGTTCTGTGGGTTCAAAGCCAGGTGTCATTAAAGGAAACTTAACAAGCCATTGGCGAACCTGTCGATCTTCCTTCTGCAGTTCTTTAGTAGCTACATGAGTGCTTCGTGGATAATCGTAATAGGACCGGACATCGGAGGCAATGGCTTGCGGGGGCACCACCGGATGCTGCAGCGGTGCATAGGCGCAGTCGTTGGCAGACAGCATGCAGCATACAGCGCTGCCCAGAAGCAAGATTGGGTGATGGACGGTTTTGACCCTTGGCTGGGTAAGGGTAGTTGGATCCCAATGGAATGTCATCTATGGATTCCCGGTATCGGTGGACGATGCCTCTGTCGATGCGGGTGATGGACCGGAAACTTCTGTCGACGGCTGGGCAACTGCATCGGTTCTGGATCGCGAGTCAGTTTCTTGAGGGGCATCCGTTGGGGGTGTTTTGGAAATATCCTTGGACGTGGGTGTGGGTGAGGGTGTGATCGGTTCGGTCTGCTGTGTGCTTTCGTCAGTCTTTGTGGCGGAGTCTGTCATGTGTGGGCTTTTTTGTGCTGTTTCTTCAGAGGGATGGATGTGGATGGGATTCGAAAATAGCCAGGGTTTGTCGTGACGCGTTGCCTCAATCCGATAGATTCCAGGCTCATCCACAGGGACCTGCCAGGAGGTGCCGGTCGTCGTTTTGATCGGGCGGCCATCCTTGATCAGTGTCAGGGAAGCGGGAGCAGGCAGGGAAGCGGTCAAGAGCAATCCTGGTTGGAAGGGCACCGTATCTCCCATGACTCCCAAGACGGCGGCCTCGTCTTGAACAAAGAAGCTAAAACCGCGCGCTTCAACGTTGAGCTCAAAAGAAAAGTAGGCATGCCCTTTTCGCAAGGCTTCATACACCGAGAATTCGGTCAAGCGGGAGTCGGGGATCAGCAAGTGGGTGCGGACGAAGCGGAACATAATCTCGTAGGGAGCGAATTTCAAGCCCAGCGCCCGGTATTCATGCGCGTCTGCAGAGCCGATGCCCACCACCGGGCCGTAGGTCAACAAAAGACGGTCCCACTGCGCCAAGGGTTCGTCGGAACGGTCGAGGATGGAAAAATAGAAAGGCTCCGGCGGGACCATGATGGTCCACAAAATGACTCGAGCTATGTTTTCATCGAGCGTATCATGGGAGGCGTTGTAGGCTTCGATACCGGTGAATCCACGCACGGTCCAATCATCCCAGCGGCGCCTGCCATAGGGATGGGCGATGAACCCGAAACCTCCTTGCCGATTGACCTCATCGATGATCTGTTGCGTGGTTAGGTTAGTCCGGTCGATCTCTTGGCTGAGGTTGAGCGCGACATAATGCCCCCCTCGCGTTGAGATCTCGCATCCTGCCAAGATCAGCGTCGCCCCATGCCAGCCTTGCTTACCCTCTCGTAAAGGTTGAAGGGTGTTGTGGTCGGTCACGATCAGAAAATCCAACCCTTGGGCGTTGGCGATGCGGGCCAATTCCTCGAATGTCCCGGAGCCGTCGGAATACTTCGTGTGGATATGGATGACACCGGTGAAATCTTGATACCCATCGTCGAGGATCACGAGGTCTTGCTTGTGGAGCGTTGGATGTTTGGGGTGGGGAAGCGGCAGGAGCGAGCAACCCACCAGCAGATAGCACGTAGCAGATAGCAGATAGATAAAAGATGCGGGGTTCCGTTTCATTTTCTCTGTGCTATCAAGCTATCTGGTGTTATCCATCAACTCTCGGAACGACCCGTAAACTTAAACTTCGCCAAATGCAAGGCTGGCATGACGGCACAACCCAAGTCCTCGCTGGGATTGGCGATCAGCCGACGTTCCTTGGATATCGCCCGTAGCTGGCTGAGCGCTTCCATGAGGCCCTGTGTGAAACGCATCGTTCGCACCGGCTGGCGCATTTTTCCATCTTCGATCAGAAACGTTCCTTCGCGGGTCAGCCCGGTCATAAGCGTTTCACGCTGATTCAACAAGCCGTTCACGTAGTGGAACCGAGGGATCAACAACCCGCGTTGGCAGGACCGGATCATCTGCGCAAGGCTGCTATTGGCCGGATTCATCGCCAGATGAAGCGGCAGAGGCCCTTCGACCTCATCCGGTGGCAGGGCATGGCCTGTGGACGGGTGATTGAACCGCTGTGCGTAGTGGGAGTCGTAGACGAGCCCAGCGGCTTTTCCCTCGTCGATTAACACCACCCGCTGTTTGGGTACTCCTTCAAAGTCAAACGGCATGCGAAGCCCAGAAGGATCGGTGCCGTCATCAACGATTGTAATCTGCGGATCACAAACGGTATCGCCCATGCGTCCCGCAAGGAAGCTCATGCGTTCCTCAACGCTTTTGGCGCCGAAAGCGATAGTGCTGAGCCACGTGACCAAATCCGCTACCGCCTCCGGTTCGAGGATGACCTCGTAGGTGCCGACGGGTAGCGAAATCGGATCTTGTTGATGAAGGACTTGCTTGAGGGATTGCTGCAACAGAGAATCGATGGGCAGATCCTTCCATCGGCGAGCGACCCCACTGGCATAACCGGAAAGTTGACGGTACAGGGTGACCAGTTTGATTCCAGCCAGCGTTGAGGCGGAATAACAGGATACCCCCGAGGAGTTGACGACGGCAAATTCATCCACCCCTGTAACCAGAGATCCGGCAAGCTCAGAGCCGGCGCCTTTGCACAGATGAAACAGACGTTTAAGCGTAGCCACACAAGCCCCCGCAGAGGTTTTTTCCGTTTCAAGATCGTAATCTTCCAGGAAGCGGATGCGGTGTTTCTCAGGCAGATGCGGCAATCCATTGCGAGAAGGACAGTGGGCTGCGATTTCTTGAGCGGCTTTTACGCATCGGTTGAGGCTCAAAGTATCCAGCGTCTGAGCGCTTGCGAGTCCGATGCGATGCTCTTGGATCACCTTGACAATGATGTTTGCTTCTTCCTGGATGAGATTCTGATGGATGGCCTCGTGGGCAAACCGGAAGACCTGACGGGTCTTGGCATGGGCACAGACGCTCACCGCATCCGCGCGCGAGCGCCTCACCATTTTTGAAAGTACGCTCAACAACCGAGATTCGCCGATCATTTCGTCAGTGACACGTTAAGGTAAATAGCCCTGACATCGAGCCCTGGGGAATTATAACCATTGACGTGTCACGGGTCCCTTGTCACCTATCACAATGTCTCCGATTTCTGTGCGCTGTTTGCTGTGTGCGAGCTGCCGATGTTACCGGGCTGGGGCGACCGTAACACCATCAAACCGGGCATAGGAAGCCCCATGTCCCACGTGCATCAATTGCATCGGCTCCCCCTTGGCACAGTTCGGGACACCCCACAGCCGCCAGTCTTCCGGACGCCCCACCCCGGTGCACCGTCCCCAAAACGTCGGCGTGATGCCTGTATAGAGGGGGTTTTTAATGATCGCTCCCAGCTTACCGTTTGTGATTTCCCACCCGATCTCCGTCGTGAACTGGAAGTTGAGCCGTCGATCGTCGATCGACCAGCTCTTATTTGTAGACAACAGATACCCATTCTTGATGTCCCGCAGCAGCTCCTCCAACGTCGCCTCACCCGCTTCGAGGTTGACGTTCGTCATGCGCACAAGTGGTGGCCCGTTCCAACTTTCTGCGCGCATCGCCCCGCTGCTGGATGAAAGTTGCAGCCGGGCCGCCGACTCGCGGGAGCTGAGATATCCAACGAACAGACCCGCGTGGACTAATTCTGTCCGCTGAGCAGGCACGCCTTCATCATCGAACCCGAAACTGCCAACGCCACCGGGAATCGTGGCATCGGCTACGATGTTGACTGCTGGCGAGCCGTAGCGTAACTGTCCGAGACATTCGGGACTCAAGAAACTGCCACCGGCGTAGCTGAGCTCTTGGCCCAGCACCCGATCTAGCTCGGTGGGATGCCCGCAGGATTCATGAAGTTGCATCACGACCTGGGTCGGATCGAGAATGATGGTTGTGGTGTTTGAGCGTGGGGTGGGGGCGCGCAACAGCTGGAGGACTTCCTGCTGCGCGCGCTTGGCGCCGCCGACGAGGTCAAGCTGTTTCACATACTCAAAACCCGCCTGGGCGAGTGCGCCATGATGCGAATTAGGAAAGCTGCGGAGTTGCGTCTCATTACCATGCTGGGCGACGACTTCAAGCCCTGCGCCGCACTCGATGATCTGTTGCTCGATGAGGCTGCCCTCCGTCGAACAAAACAGCTTGTGACGTTTGTAGCTATCCATATGGGTGCTGGCGCGCTGGATCGAATCCGGGCCCAGCAGGGTTGTGTTGGCCCATAACAGATAATCGAGTTTCTTTGACAGGGGAACGTCAAACGGGTCGATCTCGCATGGCGATCGATGGATGGCTTTCACGGCTCTAACGGCGGCTAAGGGGCTCACCCGACGGTTGAGCATGACCGATGCCTGGGCCAGATCAATCGCCCGCGTTGCTGTCTTTTGGATGCTGCGCGGCGCCAGGTGCGGTGTGCACGCAAATCCCCAGGAGCCCTTGGCTAAGACGCGGATGCCCATTCCAGAACTCTCAGAGAGACTGATGGAACTCGCCTTTCCTTGCTCGACGAGCAAGCTTTCATGCAGGTGCCGCTCAAAACGCACATCCGCATAGTCGACCCCTCGCCGGGCTAGGCTTCGGACTAGATCAGTCACAAGATCGCAAGGCAAGTCCAGATTTTTAAAAACAGGTCGTGCCCGTGCACTTTTTACCAGACGATTCGCTGACATGAGTCTAACCGCTGATCGATTCCAATTTATTCAAGTTACCGTTGACTTTCGCGAAGCAAAATTTATACAGTGATACCATACCCGATTCTCTTTGTCTTGGCCAAGAAATTTCGGCAAGGCGCACGATCTTGGCTTAGGATAAAATATCTATGACTTTAGCGCAGCGGAAGTTATCTGACAAAATCTACGGAGCAAAATCTATGGACTACATCCCCCGACGAGTATTGGAAAGTCTGTTCGCAAGGCTGCCAAAAGCGGCCCTGCGGGATCGCCTGTGTGCGATGCGCGCCTTAGCGGATGCGCATGGCGTGCGCTACGTGGATGACGAAGGCCGACGACGCATCATCGATATTGCGCTTAAACCTTGGGTGCTGACCAGCCTGCAGCTACGCACGTTCCAGCGAATGATCCATCAGCTCGTCAGGGCCCTGGCGCGACTGCCGCATCTCTACGCCACCTATCCGGCCCTACGGCAAGTCATTTCCTTTTCATCCGAGCAAGAAGCGTGGCTACGTTTAAGGCCGACGACGCAGGATACTCCCCTAGCGGTCATCGGACGCCTGGACGCTTCGGTCGCCTACGACCAGGCCGGCTGGCGTTCCAGTTTAAAGATGCTTGAGCCCAATGCCGTCGGAGTCGGAGGGATCCACTACGCCCCAACGGCTTGCGGAATCTTGATGGAAGTGATCGGGGATCAGCTGAGGCGCGTTCTTTCTGGCCGTACGATTAGCCCCAGCCCGGATCCTCGGGATCTTTTGTTCGAGGAGCTTCAGGCCGTCGCCAAGCGACTCCATCGGAGGCTTCGAGCGGTCGCCCTCATTGAAAACCGAGACTATACGACGGGAACCGATGAGTTCAGCTCATTGGCTGAAGATATAGAGAGTCGTGGACTCAAAGCCATCGTGGCCGATCCGCGAGACTTGCGTCTGGTGCGGGGGGAGGTGAGGTTTGGAAGCACGCGCGTGGATTTACTCTACCGGGACTCAGAATTGTCAGAGTTCATCGAGATGGAATCGACAGGCAGGCGACTGAGTGCTTTGCGAGAAGCCGTGCGACGAGGGCAACTCATCTCCAGCCTCAAGTGGGAATTCGACCAGAAGTCGGCTTGGGAAATCTTTACGGATGAGACCTACGCGCGATGTTTCAGCCCCAGCCAGCGTCGTTGCTTCCGCGAGCATCTATTATGGACCCGGCTGGTGCGCGAGGCTCAGGTGACGAATCCAACCGGATGTGTGGTGGATTTGCCGCGCTTCATTCGTCGGCATAAAGATCGATTGGTCCTTAAACCCACCAGTCTGTTTGGCGGTGAAGGAGTCGTGATCGGTGCCGGAGTGAGCCAGCAACAGTGGGAAAGCCAATTGATGCGTGCGCTCAATGGAAAACAGAGGTATGTAGTTCAGACCTTGGCCCAGTTACCGAGAGAACAGACTCCACGCCTGATCGATGGAAAAGTCCAGATGGCCTCCTGCCGCGCGGTATCGGGTTTTTTCTTCAACTCTTCCAGAATCGGTTTGGTGGGTCGATTCTCCAGCAAGCCCGTCGTAAATGTTTCCCAAGGTGGCGGCCTCATCGGTGCCTTGTGGGTGCATTAACAGGTTGTGTCGCAACCAAATGGAAATGTCATACAAAAATTTATTTGCCTTGCTTCATCAAATCCCTGCTCCTAAAGTGCTTTGGGCCTGAGCGAACACCTTCATATCCTTGACGCTGACAAAGACGATAACCCCCTTGCGCAACTGAAGATGCCGATACCGTTCATGGGGCATCTCCACGTTCACGATGGCGCCTGAGTCGGTGGTCAGCTCAATCTTCACGATGGCCCCCGCGGCGTTGATGTGCGCGATTGTCGCCCGAAAATGGGGCCGGCCGGTCGGTTGGTGGTGATCGATGTCCAGCAAGTGCGGACGGGCATACGCCACGGCGGGAATGGTTTCCTTGCCCATGTCCGCGGGCGCATCCATGCTGAACTCCCCCAAGTGTATCTTGCTCCCCTCGACTCTGCCATGAAAGAGATTCACGTTACCCAGGAACCGATAGACGAACGGCGACGCGGGATGCTCATATACATCCTCAGGTGAGCCTTCCTGCTCCACTCGACCCTCATGCAGGATGACGACACGATCCGCGACTTCCAGCGCTTCGTCCTGGTCATGGGTCACAAACACGCTGGTGATGCCGATGTCGTCATGCAACCGACGCAGCCAGCGACGCAACTCCTGCCTGACCTTGGCATCGAGCGCTCCGAATGGCTCATCGAGCAGCAGGACCTTCGGCTGCACCGCGAGCGCCCGGGCAAGCGCCACACGTTGCCGCTGCCCTCCTGAAAGTTGGGAGGGATACCGCTGTGCCAGGCGCTCAAGCTGAACGAGCGCGAGCAACTCGTGGACTCGCTTGAAGATCTTGGCCGCTGAGGGCCGCTCGTGAGGAGGTTTCACCCGCAGTCCGAACGCGACGTTCTCGAAGACCGTCATGTGCCGGAACAAAGCATAATGTTGAAAGACAAACCCGACTCGACGATCGCGCGCGCTGCGTGCTGTGGCGTCCTGCGCATCAAATAGGACCACTCCCTGATCAGGAATTTCAAGACCCGCAATGACGCGCAGCAAGGTCGTCTTACCTGATCCCGACGGACCCAGCAGTGCCACCAGCTCACCCGATGGCACCTTCAGGCTCACGTCTTTGAGCGCGGCAAACTCGCCGAAGATCTTGGTGATATTCCGCACCTCAATGCTCATGCACGGACTCCTTCAGCGACTCGTGCGCTTTCCACTCAACCCATGCCTTCGCGACCAGCGTGACCAGGGCTAAGAGCGCTAAGAGTGACGCGACCGCAAAAGCGGCGGTGGCATGATACTCATTGTACAAAATCTCGATATGCAATGGGATGGTGGTGGTCTGACCGCGGATGTGTCCTGACACGACTGAAACAGCCCCAAACTCTCCCATGGCTCTGGCATTGCAGAGAATGACTCCGTACAAGAGGCCCCACTTGACGTTGGGCAGTGTCACGCGCCAGAACGTCTGCCAGCCATCTGCTCCCAGCACTCGTGCCGCTTCTTCGTCTTCGGTTCCCTGAGCCTGCATGAGAGGAATTAGCTCACGGGCGACGAATGGAAAGGTCACGAAGATCGTTGCAAGGATGATTCCCGGTACGGCGAAAATGATCTTGATGTGGTGGGCAAAAAGCCAAGGGCCGAACCACCCCTGGAGTCCGAAGAGAAGCACGTAGATCAGCCCGCAGACAACCGGCGAGACGGAAAACGGCAGATCAATCAGCGTGATGAGGAGGTGTTTGCCAGGAAAGTCAAACTTGGCAATCGCCCATGCAGCCATCACGCCGAAGACGAGGTTTAAGGGTACCGCGATCACGGCGGTCAGCAAGGTCAATCGAATGGCAGCCAGCGCATCGGGTTCGCGAAGCGCCACCACATAGACGCCAACTCCCTTGCGCAATGCCTCAGTAAATACGGCGGCCAACGGCACCAGAAGGAACATGGCCAGAAAGACCACGGCGATTGCGATCAGCAGCCAGCGGACTGCGGTCGGCTCTGACAGATGGCTTTCACGCATAGCGTTTGCCGCTCCACCACTGGAGCGCGTTAATGATAAAAAGCAGCGCAAATGAAATCACCAACATCACCACCCCGATTGCGGTCGCGCCGGCATAGTCGTACTGCTCAAGCTTTGTGATGATGAGCAGCGGGGTGATTTCGGTGCGCATGGGCATGTTTCCGGAAATGAAGACCACCGACCCATACTCTCCGATGGCTCTGGCGAAGGCAAGCGCGAAGCCGGTCAAAAGCGCCGGCCACAGCTCTGGGCTGATGACCCGTATGAATGTTTGCCAGCGCCCCGCCCCAAGGCTGGCGGCTGCTTCTTCGAGTTCAGGATCCAATACCTGTAAGACCGGCTGGACGGTACGCACAACGAATGGCAACCCGATGAACGTCAGCGCAATCACGACGCCAAGCGGCGAAAAAACCGCCTTGATTCCGAGTGGCGCTAGATACCGTCCGATCCAACCATGCGCACTGAGCACCGTCGTCAGCGTAATGCCGGCAACAGCGGTGGGAAGCGCAAAGGGCAGATCCACGATCGCGTCGAGGATGCGCTTTCCAGGGAAGGGATAGCGCACGAGCACCCACGCTACCACAAAGCCGATCACGGTGTTCACCAGCGCACCGATCAAGGACGCGCCGAAGCTCAACCGGTACGAAGCCAGCGCCCGCGGTTCGGTCACGGTATGCCAGAAGTACAGCCACCCACCGGTCGCGGCCTTCAAGAACGTCGCCGACAGAGGAATGATTACGATCAGGCTGAGGTAGAGCAAAGTCACACCCATCGTCAGCCCGAATCCAGGCAAGACGCTGTGTTGCACGAGCAGCCTGCGACTCTGAGCGGCCGCGGAATCCTTACCGGAGCGGCTGGTAGATCTGGTCGAAGATGCCACCGTCATTGAAGTGTGTTTGTTGCGCCCGTTGCCAGTCTCCAAAGACCTCTGCGATGGTGAATAGCTCCATGCGAGGAAACTGCCCGACATATTTCGCAGTGATGGCCTTAAAGTGCGGACGGTAGTAGTGTTTGGCGGCAAGCTCCTGAGCCTCCTGCGAGTAGAGAAATTCCAGATAGGCTTGCGCGACTGTGCGCGTCCCCCGTCTATCCACGACCCGATCGATGAGCGTAACCGGCGGCTCAGCCAGGATGCTGATCGATGGAAAGACGATCTCAAATTGCCCTTGACCGAACTCGCGAATCGCCAAAAACGCCTCATTCTCCCAGGCGATCAGCACGTCGCCGATGCCGCGCTCAACGAACGTGAGGGTTGAGCCCCGTGCTCCGGTATCCAAGACCGGTACGTTCTTGAAGAGTCGGGTCACAAACTCCTTCGCTTTCGTTTCGTCATTGCCAGAGTGCCTGAGCGCATAGCCCCAAGCCGCCAGGTAGTTCCACCGCGCGCCACCGGAGGTTTTCGGATTTGGCGTGATGACGGAAATTCCAGGACGCACCAGATCGTCCCAATCCTTGAGCTGCTTGGGATTGCCCTTGCGTACGAGAAAGACGATCGTCGACGTATAAGGCGCGCTGTTGTGCGGCAGTCGGCTCTGCCAGTCCTTGGGTATCAGGCCCGCCTTTTGCTGAATCGCGTCGATGTCGTACGCCAGCGCTAAGGTCACCACGTCCGCTTCCAGCCCATCGATGACGGCCCGCGCCTGCTTGCCCGAGCCGCCGTGCGACTGGTTGATCGTCGCCTCCTCGCCGGTCTTGGCCTTCCAGTATTTCGCGAAGGCAGCGTCGTATTCCTGATAGAACTCACGGGTTGGGTCGTAGGACACGTTCAGCAGCGTCACGGTCTTCTGGGCGAACGCTGGCGCTGTGCCAATCCCTAGCGCAAGAATCGCGAGTGCGCCGATGCGTACTTTCATCAAACTGTCCTCATCCTCTCAAGACGCTGATACGAGATTTGGTATCTGTTTAGCTTTCTGAGACAGCGACGAGGCCAAAATCATAGCTTTCGCAACGCGCAAAGGCGGCTGAGTGCGTTCCTCGACGATAAAATGCCCTTCGAAGCGTGAAATCCTCTCACAGAGCTAAACAGATACGATACGATTCAGGCAAGATTAGTTTTCTCTATTTAGTCTATTAACTGGGTAGAGTAACTAGCACAAAAAATTAGATGGCGTAGACCGGTACCTTGTCTCTTTTGTGTTCAAGCAGCTCTTCACGTCTAAGCACATCGGCCAGGCTTTCGCGATCCAATATCTGCGCCGTGGTGTCACGGACATCCTGCATCACCGCTCGAATGCCACAAGTCGCTTCGTCCTCGCACTCCTCGCAGGTCCGGTACGCAGTCTGGCTGACACAGGGCACAGGAGCCAGCGGTCCATCGAGCGATCGAATGATTTCACCGATGCTGATCGCGCTCGGTGTCCTGGCGAGGAAATACCCGCCACCCTTACCCTTTTTACTCCCCAAAATCCCCTTGTTGCGCAGCTCAAGCAAGATGAGTTCAAGGAATTTCTTTGGGATTCGTTGACGTTCTGACAATGCTGCAATCAGAACAGGGCCTTGGTTGTATCGCCGAGTGAGCTCAAACAGCGCCCTGAGAGCATACTTGGACTTTTTTGATATAGCGTACATTCTATACTCTCTCTATAGACTTTATAGATAGTATACACTATAGTTACTTTTGTCAAGAATTTTTTCTCATTTGGAAACGTTTCAATCCCCTCCCCGTCTCACGACGGGGAGAAACCTCAATAGCCTCTTGACGCTCTAAACAAAAAACCTTCGCGGCATAGACGAATGGCCTGCGAAGGTTTTACTTTTTTTACGTGGAGGTGATTCCCTTCGAATACACCACGGGGACCAATTGTGTACGTTATTCTGGCATGGGGAGGGGCGCGTTATCAAGTCTGGAATGTCCCATCAATACCGAACATCTTATTCATCCCGTTGACCCACAGGGAGGGTTTCCTCTTAACAGGCCAGCCACCGAGAGGTCTTCGTCCAATGTCTCCCAGTGGATGCCCACGCTGCGGCCGATGAGCCGCTGGACTTCCTGTTCGAGGCTGGCGATCCGACGCTGCTGCTCGTAGACGAGCGCGATGAGATCGGGTTTCGCCAGACGCTCGAGATCGGTGACGATGGACAACGACCTTCACTTTCTCCGGGACCCAGCGATACGGTATAACGAATCGACATTGCATGCAAGCGAAATCTGCTCAGGGAGCTAAACAGATACGCTTCCTTTGCAGTTTCGGGTCCCGCAGATACGGGTTCGTCTCACTCAGCGGTTTCTCGCCACGCTGCCTCATGCCTCACCTTGCGGTGTGTGCCCAGCTTCCGAAGCTCGCAGTGGCATTTTTGAGCTCGGATAGTGGAAGCGCTTCGACAATGACATGCGCGTCTCTGATCGGGTAAGGACGATCGACATCTGGCGCGAACAACAGATTTCTTCCCCGTGGATATAAGCGGCGGAACGCGCGGAGGTTCGTCGTGTCAAAGTGTGAGGCTGACCACTTACATTCGATGGTAGTCGGTGGCCCGCTGCGGTCCGCTAGGATGAAATCGATTTCATGCCCCTGTTTGTCGCGCCAGTAGCGGATGTCCCTGATTTGAAGCTGGCCGTGCAGTTCGTTCAAGACCAAGTGCTCCCATAAGAGGCCGAGGTCTTCCTGCCGCAGTTCGTGCCACCCCCGATGGTAGCAAACGAAACCAGTGTCAAATCCATAGACCTTGGGCGCAGCGACAATCTCGGTGGACCGGTGCGTGCTGAATGGGCGGATGATGTGAGCGACGAACGTCGCTTCCAGCGCGCGCAGGTAGTTCGAAATCGTTTGCCGGCTGACCTCGCACTCGGTCGTGAACTTGTTGGCCTCGAAGATTCCACCGCTGCGCGTCATGATGAGTTCGGCGAATTTCTGGAATGAGTAGCGGCGCTCCAGACGGAAGAGTTCTTGAACGTCCTTCGCCCAGTACGCATCCATCCACTCTTGGAAGTCCCGCTCGGGTAGCGTCTGAGCGAGAAAGAAGGGCGGCAGGCCACCGTGGAGCAAGCGGTGCCGCAGTGCTTCGCGATGGAAATCCTTGAGGTCCGCAAGGATCATCGGCGTCAACCAGAGCTCTGTTTTCCGTCCGGTCAGCGTGTCTTTGAACTTGCGGGACGCCCCTAACGTCGATGAACCGGTGGCGAGCACCTGGAGCTTCGGATAATGATCGGCAGCGATCTTGAGCAGCTCGGCGGGCGCACGCAGGCGATGGAGCTCATCCAGAATAATCCGCTTGCCGCTGATACTCGCCAGAAAGCCTTCCGGATCATCAAGCATCCGCCGGACGCGGGGCAGCTCGCAGTCAAAATACTCCGCCCCGTCCAGGCTCTGCGAGAGCGAGGTCTTTCCGGTGCGCCGCACGCCGGAGAGCCAAATGACCGAGCGGTGGGTCCAGGCTTCTTCAACGGCCTTCAGCCAATAGTGGCGCTTGACGAAGTTTACCATGTGCAACTACAATAGCACATAGTTATCCCCCATACAACTTCCCTTGTAGATGGTAATATACTGGTGCGGCGGGTCTTTGGTTGTACAAGCTGATCTGGAACTGCACAGGGCGGAGCTGGCGGAGGAGCTTCCGGGCCTTAGGAGTCAAAAGGTTCTTATACTGCACGGCCCGGGGAGCCAATTGACCCGGTGTACGAACGAGGAGCGGTTGACTACATCTCGGTCGTACGCCGCCAGTACAAAAGCGTCTTCTCCACCATTCGGTGGGGAAGGCGCTTTTTGTGCTTAGCCCCCCATCCGATCTTTTTCTTGGTATCTGTTTAGCTTTCTGAGACAGCGACGAGGCCAAAATCATAGCTTTCGCAGCGCGGAAAGGCGGCTGAGTGCGTTCCTCGACGATAAAATGCCCTTCGAAGCGTGAAATCCTCTCACAGAGCTAAACAGATACCCTAAACAGGTATGTTAGGCAAAAAAACTTGACAAGTTAATAATTATCATGTTAATTATAATCAAGTAAATAAAAAGGGAGTAGCCGCTATGTCAATCTTCCAGGAGATGGGTTTTAAGCCGCAGAAAGAAAACGTCCATGAAGCTGCGCTGTACAACATCGCCCGCACCTTCACCCTGTTCAACCGTTCCTTTGCGCGTTGCTACGGTCGGTTTGGTCTGACCCCTGCCAAGTTGAACGTGCTGATGCTTGTCAAACACCTCGGCCAAGAGCAGGGCTTGCCCCAACGGGAGATTGCCAGGCGTCTGATCATTTCCGGTTCAGACGTGACAGGGCTGATTGATCGTCTGGAAAAAGCAGACTTGCTGACACGAAAGGTTACATCGAAGGATCGCCGTGTGAAGCTGGTCACGATCAGTTCTAAGGGTTCCGCGTTATTGGACAAGTTGTGGCCGGTCCATATGGAGCAGGTGGAGCAATTGATGTCCCCGCTGCCCAAAAGGCAGCAGCAGAAACTGATTCATCTGTTGACAAAGCTCCGGTTGCCTTTGCAAAAGGCAGATAGTGTTTCGGACGATCAGAAAACTGAACGAGACGAGTAGGTAGGAGGGCTCAACCGATGCCATCGGCAGGGTTCAAGCAGGTTTTAAGGAATCCTGAGTTCTTAAAACTCTGGTTCGCTCAACTGGTGTCTTCTCTCGGCGACCGCTTTACCCAGATGGCTCTGTTGGCCTTGATCCTCGGGTCAGTGAACACAGGGGATGAAATGAGCCGGATCACTTTCTTCAGTCTCCTGCCCGCGTTCCTTTTTGGGCATATGGCGGGAGGTTGGGTGGATCGTTTTCGTCGTCGGCAGGTCCTCATTGCGACCGATCTGTTGCGGGCTTTGCTGATCTTTACGATACCCCTGTGCGTAGGACTCGGGTTAAACCATCCGTCTGGAATTTACGCGGTGATCTTTTGTATAGGTACCTGCACGGCCTTCTTTACGCCCGCGAAACTGGCGATCATCCCTGATCTGGTCCAGCGCAATGAGTTGCAAGTCGCCAATGCCCTCGTATCCGGAACCGGGACCATCGCCACCCTAATAGGAACCGCCATTGCAGGATTGGTTGTGGAGCGTCTGGGGATGAGCCTGAGCTTCGCCATTGACGCGCTGAGCTATCTGATCTCAGGCGCTACCGTCTGGATGATTATCGTGAAAGAGCCCATCCTCCAGGCTCCTACTTTCAAGAATCCATTCATCCAATGGATGGACGATTTCCGTACCGCCCATCAGTATCTCCGGGAGCACAACTACTCCTATCGGCTGATTTGGCTTTCGGTGGTTCTTTCGTTTCTCTCCTCGTTTTTTTATATCACCCTGATCACGCTTGGCATCGAGCACTTCCGCCTGAAGATCAATGCTGTCGGGTTTTTCTTGGCTCTTTTGGGCGTGGGGATGGTGCTGGGCTCTTTTTTGGCTGCTTACCTCGTCAAGTGGATGAAGGAAACCCTCGTATTGGTGTTCGCTTTCCTCATCGTCTCTGTCTCAAGCATCGCGTTTGGGTGGGTCAATTCCTACGCAAGTGCCTCTGGGGTGCTGCTGGCTTTAGGCGCGGCGAACGAAGTAATCATCGTTACCTTGGATACCCTTCTTCAGAAGATCACCCCGGACCGTTTCCGCGGAAAAGTCTTCGGGTTTCGGACAGCGCTGACGACGGGTATGTTTTTGGCAGCCCTTCTTTTGGTCGGAAAGATGCTCCGGGTGATTTCCCCGTTCGATGTGCTTCGGCTGCTCGCCGTCGTGAGTTTGTTTGTGGCGCTTGGCATTCTCGTCTTCGGGGAGCGTTTTGCCTACGGGATCTTTCGGGCAGCCTTAAAGGCTGTCCTCAGGATGTTCTTCCAGTTCCAACTCGAAGGACAGCAATACCTGCACAACAAAGGCCCTGTGATTCTGGCCGGAAACCACACAGGGTTTCTCGATTCGCCGCTTGTGATCGCTTCTTTCAACCGACCGATTCGGTTTCTCGTTGCCGAACAGGTTTTTAGCTGGCCAGTGATCGGCTGGATCGTTCGCAGGGCGGGTGTGATTCCGGTTCGGCCGGGCAAGGGGCCTTCGGCCTATCAGGAGGCTTTAGAGCGGCTGAAGCGAGGCGAAGCCATTGGCATATTTCCAGAAGGAAAACTCTCTGCCGATGGCTCGATCGCTTCTTTCCATAAGGGAGCGGCCCGACTCCACCTTGAGAGTGGCGCTCCCATCGTTCCCTTTGTGATTCAGGGTGGATTCGAAGCCTGGCCGTGGCGCAGGAGATTGCCCAGGCTTCGCAAGGTCATCATCCAATTTGGTGTTCCGATTCGATCCCGTCATTGGGCCACAGGCTCATCCCGTGGGGCTCCACACAGCCCGCTCGATGAGCAGGCGCTGACTACTGAGTTGGAGCAGATCATCCGGTTCATGAAGGGCGCCTTGGAAAGGCGAGAACAGCGTTGGGCAGATGAGGTGTTTGCATCCGAGATCTTGCCGTTACTGGAAAGCAAGTCCGATCAGTTCGCCGCCCGCACAGCTTTGGCTATCAAGCAGGGACGCAAATGGGTGGATTTAAGCTACGGAGAACTTTCCCGTCGCGCCAGGAAGTTCGCCGCGTATCTCATTCAATTCGGGTTGGCAGCCGGCGATCGGCTGGCGATCCTCGCTGAGTCGCGGCCCGAATGGGCAGTAGGATTCTTTGGAGGCATCCGCGCAGGTGCTATCGTGGTACCTCTGGACGTCAAACTCAGCGAGACGGAGTGGACATCGATCTTGAGGGATTGTGCGCCGAAGGTTTTATGCATCTCGGCACGCTATAAGCCGGTGGCACGCACGCTCCAATTACGGATTCCTTCCATTCAGCTCGTCGGCGTATTGGAGGATGATCAAGGCGAGGATCATTTGCCGTCTATGAGCCAGCTCATTCCGACAGAAATACTGCCTTCCCGCGAGCGCCAACTCGACGCGGTCGCCCTTATCATCTATACCTCCGGCACGACAGGAAGCCCCAAAGGGGTGATGACCACGTTTGGTAATCTCATTTTTGAGGTGAGGAATTTTGAGCGGGTTCTGGAACTCGGCACGGACGAGCGGTTTCTGTCCATTCTTCCGCTCAATCATCTTCTGGAGTTGACCGGCGGATTTTTAGGGGTCCTGCATACAGGCGGGACCATCCATTACGCATCCAGCCTCTATCCCCAGGACATCGCTCGGTTCATGCGCGAGCGAGCGATCACGGCGATGATCGGGGTGCCTTTGTTCTTCCGGGCTCTGAAGAACAGCATCGAGCGCCAACTGGGCCATATGAATCCCGTCGGTCGGTTCTGCTATCGCGCTGCGACACGATTGGCTTCTAGGATTCCCTGGAGGAGTTGGCGTCGGGTTTTATTCTTTCCCATCCATCGTCAGTTTGGAGGAAGGCTGCGGGCATTTGTCTGTGGCGGGGCACCGCTTGAAGAGGAAGTCGCCCGATTCTTCGATGGATTGGGCCTGCCGGTCCTTCAAGGCTATGGCCTGACCGAGACGAGTCCGGTCATCAGCGTCAATACGTTAGATGCCAACCGGATCGGATCGGTCGGCAAGCCGCTGTCCGGGGTCGAGGTCAAGATTGATCTCAAAGAGGCTGGCCATACGGAAGGAGAGATTCTCACTAAAGGCCCCCACGTTATGAAAGGTTATTACAAGCGGCCAGATCTCACCGCTGAGGTGATTGACCCGAACGGTTGGTTCCATACGGGTGACCTTGGACGAATCGATGAAAACGGTTTCCTGTATGTGACAGGTAGGATCAAGAATCTGATTGTCTTAGGAGGCGGTAAGAAGGTTCATCCTGAAGAAGTGGAAGCGGTCCTCTGCCGTGGGTCTTGCGTGAAAGAAGTCTGCGTGGTCGGCCGTATTTCAAAAGATGGGGCTAAGGCAGGCACCGAAGAAGTTTGTGCGGTTGTCGTCCCCTCAGACATGCTTGTGCGCGAGGCCGTCAGAGGAGTCGATCGGATTGAGCAGGCGATTCAAGCGGAATTCGAGCGATTAGGCAAAGACCTAGCCGCGTACAAACGGCCGTCGCATATCTTCATTTATCCGGAAGAATTACCCAAGACCGCCACCCGAAAAGTGAAACGGCAACTCGTCACCCAGTGGCTTGCGACTCAGGACTGACCATGCCTCTTCGGATTCGAAAAGCGGAGGTCTTTCTGGTTAAAATCCCTTTTTGGTTTTCTGTGGAGCATGCTTCAGCGTCCAGAACCGCGAACGTGACCGGATTCTGCATCCTGAGCGGCGAGGATGGGGATTTTGGGGTTGGAGAATTCTTATGCCGCGAGTACGTCACCGGGGAAACGCTTAAAGACTGCATGGTTTACTGCAAACAAGTGGGACCTTTGCTTACGCGATCGGTGATTGAAGATCCCCTGTCATTCATTCAATCCTTATGGCAGAGCGAGCCTACTCAAGGCCGTGTGGGATACGCGGCTTTCTGTGGAATGGAATTGGCCCTTCTGGATCTTTGGGGAAAGGTTGTGGGAAAACCCGTGGCTGAACAGTTGCATCCAGACGTTTTATGTGGAGCCCCACAGGATGAGCCCGTGGCACCGGCAACGCCACCTCGATGGGACCGACATCCCGCCCACGCAATCAGCTCTGCACTGCCGTGTCGTCCACGGGTCATTACCTACTCTGCGGTATATCCCTTTGCGTCTGGTCTGAAACGTCCCATGCTCCATTTTTTCTATCAGAAACTCATGCGGGCGGAACATATCAAGGTGAAGGGAACGGGGAATATCGAGGAGGATCTAGCTTATATAGCCGCTATCCGAAAGGCATTTTCCTATCCGCTCGATATCCGACTCGATCTCAACGGAAGCCTTTCTCCGGAGCACGCCGAGGAATACTGCGTGGGTCTTCTAAGATCCGCCAATGGGGTGCGCTGGATCGAGCAGCCGTTCCCCAAGGATGATTGGCACACCCACCGAGCCTTTCAGAAAAGATTCGCGGACGACTTGGTCTTTTGCGCGGATGAATCCCTATGCTCCATGGAAGATCTGCAGCGGATGATTCACGAAGGCGCTTTTCGAGCGATCAATATCCGGGTTGGGAAAAATGGCGGGTTATGGAATTCCCTGAGGCTGTACGAAAAGGCTATCGCGAACGGTTTGGAAGTTCAACTCGGCTGTCTGGTCGGGGAATCGTCCGTATTGGCCTACGCGGGTCTGCATTTTTCCGCCGTAACCGATCGGTTGCGCTACCATGAAGGATGTTTTGGAAAGTATCTGATCCAGTGGGATGGGGTCCAACCTTCCTTGATGTTTTCCAGGACAGGACAAGTGTCCTTCGACAGGCTCCCCAAGGCTGGACTGGTTCCATCCTTTGATCTTGCGGGTCTGCGACGCAGGGCTTTCCAAACGACTCAGGTAGCGTAGATGGTCGCTGAGCAGACCTCGCTCCGAAGACGAATGGTTCAAGGAATCATCCACTGCTGGGTGGAAGGGTTGTACCTGCTGTTGCACGTTCGCTTAGCAGGCTATAAACGCCGGCAGAAAGTTCTCGCCGAGCGGTATGGCTTGGCAGGCTGCCAGCCCGAGCCCTATGGAGAGATTACGCAGCGACGCATCCAAGGGCTCGCAGCAGCCTCTCAGGAACCTGCGAATTTTGCCTGGACCTCAGGCACGACACACCGACCCAAACAGATTTTCTATCCGAAAAGCCGCATTCGCGCGTTGCAATTGACCTCTGTCGAGCAAATGGCGCTTGCCTATCAGTCGATTGGCGTCGGCAGGCCGGCCTTTTACTTTCTCACGAGCATGATGCCCGATCATTCCGTCAGCAGTTTGCTGGCGCATGAAGTCCTTCCCAAGGTTTTAGCGGAATATATCCTGCCTTATTCCGTCGTGTGTGTTCCTGAGGCGGAAGCGCTTGGGGATCGGTATTCCCCACACGCCCTTCACCTCGCAGCGATGCTTCTGAGTGGTCCTGTCTTGATCGCGATGGCCAATCCCTCGGCGCTGTCTGTTCTGTTAGAAAATATCCAGCAAGACTGGCAACCGCTGCGAGCAGAGATCACGGGCATCTTGAAAGAAGCTGCCTGGTTTAGCTTTCGTCAACGCATGGGTCCATCGATAGACGATAGAGAAGCCCGGGTGAGAAAATTGCTGGCATTGGAGCAATGCCCATCGACGCAAGCGTTGTTTCCCAAACTGCGGATAGTCTATTGTTGGCACGGCGGCTACGTGCAACCTTTTATTGACACTCTCAGGCGACAACTGGCGGATATCCCCGTGACGTTCTTTCCCATGTTCTCGATGTCCACGGAGACCGTGGCCTACTTGGTCTATCCCCGGATCACGCTTCAAGGAGGACTGCCGATCTATCCCGGGGTATGCTACGAATTCCTTCCAGTCGGGCAGCCGATGACAGAAGCGAATCTCTTGAAGCCCTGGCAACTCGAACAGAGACGGTGTTACTCGATGGTCGTCTCCGACGCCTACGGGCTCAAACGCTACCACACAGAAGACGCGTTCGAATGTCTGGGTTTTAAGCGTCACACGCCCATCCTTCGCTTTTTGAATCGAGTCGGGCTAAACTATTCCTTCACCGGAGAGAAAATTACCGACCAGCAGTTGCTGGAGGTCTATGACACAGTCCGTCAGACGGCCGAAGTCCCCAGGGTTGCTTTTACCTGTTTTCCAAAGCTCAACAGGGGGGGTGTGCCAGGTTATGTCTTCGTGTGCCTCGCAGCCAATACGACGCCCCGGTCCCATCTATCAGCCGAGTCGTTTGATCAGGCCCTGATGCAAGTCAACGAGGAATACGCCGGCAAGCGAAAGTCTGGACGCCTAGCGAAACCGGAGCTCGTCATTCACAGCTATGAGCTGCTTGTCACTAAACTCATGCGTTCAGATCCTCGATATGCAGGTGCCAGTCCAGCTCAGTTTAAACCACTGCCGTTATACCCAGTCTTCTGGGAGAATCTGGCCAACTTGCAAGGAAAAAAGGGATGCCAATGAGTACCGCGACGCAACCACAGAACGTCTGGCTGCGGTCAGCTACGTGGGATGGATTCTGGATGTTTTCAGGTATTTGGCTTTTGGCCCCATTGTTGGCTTTTTCCCGCACCCCCCACCTCATTCAGGGCATGTTGATTGTCGGGACGCTCGTGCTTTGGCTTTCTCACCGATTTGCCACCACCTACAACGCTTTTTGCACTCCCGCCTATCGCGGTCTCGTTCGAGAGAATCGGACAAGGTTTCTGGTCTGGCCTCTCGGGGCTATTCTACTGACGTTCGGTTTTATGTTTGCCCCAGGCGCTCTGCTGCCGCTTGATCCATGGGGTAGGGTCCAGATCTTGGGTACTATCTTCTTCCTGTATAACGCATATCATTTTGGTATCCAGCATTACGGGGTGCTGAGTATCTATCGGATTCAGGCTGGTCAAGGTCACTCCGGGTGGCTGAAACGGTACGAGCGATTTTTCTGTATCGTCGTGGGGACCGTTTTGGTGGCGATCGCCCAGGCGTCTCACGGTGCCGAGGTCGTATACGACTCCATCGTGTACCACGTCCTGCCCCGCGAATTCTTCATGTCTGCGTTCAGGTTCTTACAGTTCATCGTGCCTCCTATCATTGTCGCTCTCGCCGCGATATTCTACGTGGGTGAACTCAAGGCTCGACCCGTCTCTTTCCCGAAACTTCTGTACGTGGCAGGTCTTACCCTTCAGGGGATTCTGGCGTACTTTCTGGAACCGATCAGCTTCCTCATCCTGTGGGGAGTCCAGCACTGGCTCGTGTCCGTGGCGTTAGGTGCGCATATGGCGCAAAACGATACAAGCGAAGTTCCGATGACCTCCCGCTGGTATAGCTTTTGGGGCAGATTTAACAAGGGGTTTTGGCCTACGGTCTTTGTGCTGTGTCTTGCCTCGGTGGCATTGACTCCTTTCTTTCAGTTTGCCGTCCACCCGGAGAAACTTGCAGGAGAGGGGCGCATATTTTCCTTTCTCTCTGTGCTGCTTGCCAATACTTTCTTGGCGAATCTCTTTATCGCCATGAACTTCTCTTCCGTGTACGTGCACTTCATCATGGACAGGGCCGTCTTCAGGTTTTCGGATCCGGCGGTACGTAAGGTTTCTGTGCCACTATTGTTTCAGACTAGGCTCGTTCGCGCATGACCCTCGTCACTGAATCGACGCGTCGATTGGCGCCTCTCCTCTGGAGCCTACTCGCTCTTTTCGTCGTGCGGGTTGTCGGCCAGTTGCTCGTGGTCTTGGGGTGGGGCGCGTTTCTGCCTTCGATAGAACTCTGGTCTTCCGGATTGATCCCGTATCCTTGGCTTTTCCTTGCGCAGATCCTCATCATCCTGTTATACGGAAAGGTCTGCCTCGACTTCACCCGAGGCTCTGGGTTCTTCGTCGTTCCACGCCCGGAACTGGGACGTAAGTTGCTGATCTTTGGCTCGGGTTACGTCCTGGTGATGGGGATTCGTGTGCTGATCTTTATCCTGCGATCCTCCAACCAGCCCTGGATGGGCGGGTGGATCCCAATCGGGTTCCACATGGTGCTCGCCGCCTTCATTCTAGTTGTTGGCGGCTACCACTGGCACAGAGGGAGGCTGCGACAGAGGCTGCGATGAATCCCGCCGTTCTGGTGTTATTCCTGGTAAACTTTCTGTTTGTAGGCATCCTCCCGGTTATCTTCTTCAAACGGGGAGGGCACCTGAACCATATGTGGTGGCTGACGGCCGCTCCCTATCTTATTTGCGCGGCGTTTCTCATCGCTTCGTTCTTTCATTTGATTCCACCAGTAAGCGGTTATGAGACCCCACTGAGCGCTGCGCTCACCCTTGTCGCCGTCCCTCTCAGCGCAGGATCTATCGCATTGATCGCCTACACGCTGGGCACCCACCGCCTCCGGATCGCGTTGTGGCATCAAGCCAACGATGCTCCCGAGCACATTGTGACCTACGGCGCGTATAGCCGCATCCGACATCCCTTCTATGCTGCGTTCTTGCTGGTACTTATAGGTGCGCTGATCTTCTGCCCACACCTGGGAACGCTGGCGACACTTATTTATGGATTCTTCATCATGCACTCTACGGCCGCGAGGGAAGAGCGGAAGCTTTCTAACTCCCAGCTTGGGGGCGAGTATCGCGCCTATATGCAGCGTACCGGACGATTCATCCCGCGTTGGGGGAGAGAGGTTCCATGAGCGACGTGTTCATCGACCACCTATCGTTTGCACTCGGTGATGAGACTCACTCCGTTGAGGACGCTGCGAAGAACGGCAAGACCCTCTCGACTGCCGCAGTGTTGCGGGAAGCGGGATTTATTCAACACCATGTCTGTCGAGATGGCGCGAGCGCTTATGATCTGGCCAAGCGGGCCGTTGAACCTATCCGAGAGAAGCTCGGAGACATCGGTGCCATCGTCTATGCAACTTGTATCCCCATCAATGGGAACATCGGAAGCTTCGATAAGTATCGCCAAAGCCGGGATGTCAAGCATTTGATGGACTTTCCTGCAAGCCACCTGCAGGCAGACTTTGGTCTGCAGCGGGCTATCGTGCTAGGGCTGAATCAGCAGGCATGCACCGGATTATTGGGTTCGCTGGAAGTAGCGAGGATGTTGCTTTTGACCGAGCCCGAGACCCGGCGCGTGCTCTGCGTCACGTCCGACCGATTCCCTACGGACGCGCTGTATGAGCAGTCCTACAATCTGATTTCCGATGGGGCGGCGGCCTGTGTGGTGTCCATGGAGCCGAAGGGATATCGGTTGGTCGCCTGGCATGGAATCACGAATGGGGCCATGTCACAAGCCTCCGACGATGAGACAGTCGGCAGCTATTTCAACCACACTCACCGCCTCATTCAGGAAACGTTCTCGAAAGCGAAGTTGACAATCCAGGATATCGCCTGGGTGGTCCCTCAGAACACCAATATGAAGGCCTGGCAGATTCTCTCCCGCCTGCTGCCGATTGAGTTCAAGCGGGTGTATTTCCGCAGTGTGCCGGAGGTAGCCCATCTCATCAGCGGTGACAACATCGTCAACCTCAAGTACCTGGATGACGAAGGGACGATCCGGCCAGGTGAGAAGGCGTTGTTGGTTATGGCGGGCTATGGGCTGAACTGGCAGTGTGTCATTCTGGAGAAGAGGTGATGGTAATGGATGAGTTTGAGCAGATCGTCGATAAGCTCTGCGAGGCTTCGCGGAAGCAATTCGTGAACCCCTACGAGTACCTGGAATGGCCGAAGCAACTCGACCCAGAGCAATGGTGCACTAGCCCGGAGCTTATCTCGCTCTATGGCACTGAGAGCTACGAGGGCCTTCCAGAGGCCCAGCGGAAGCGGCTGAGCTTCTATGAAGCGGTGAACTTCTTCAGCCTCAATATCCATGGCGAGAAATCGCTTGTCGAGGGTCTGGCCCAGCGCGTGTATCGCAAGAGCAACGCTGTGATTACGCCCTACCTGCATCATTTCTTGGATGAAGAGAACAAGCACATGGTGTACTTTGGTAGCTTTTGCAAGCGGTATGCCAACAAGGTGTACCCGGATAGGAAAATGGTCGTCCCGCGAGAGTTCGCCCCAGGCGAGGAGGATTTCCTCTTCTTCACGAAGGTGATGGTTTTCGAGGAGGTCGTAGACGTCTACAACCTTCGCATGTCGAACGATGAGCGCTTAGTGCCGATCGCCCGGCAAATCAACCAGATCCATCACCGTGAGGAAGCGAGGCATCTGGTCTTTGGGCGGGAAATCGTCAAGCGGTTGTTCGACCACTATGCCCCGACGTGGTCTCCTGAGACGCTGCGGGGCATTCGGGAGTATCTGCAAGGCTACATCGTGGCGACCTGGAAGGAATACTACAACCCCGACGTCTACAAAGATGCCGGATTGCAAGATCCGTATGGCATTCAGCAATGCGCATTCGACCATGAGCGCTGTCGGGCGCACCGGCGTCAGGTATCTGAGAAGTGCCTAGGCTACCTGATTGAGAATGGGCTGTTGGAGCAGGAGCCGACCCTATGAAAGCCGAAGCCGAAGTTAGGCAAGCGCTGCGGGATTGGGTGCTAAAGACAAGCGGCAAAATCAAGCCAGGTGAGCTAACCGATGAAACACCCATCATCGAACAGCGCATTATCTCTTCGCTGCAGATCATGGACTTGATTCTCTTTCTGGAGCAGCAGACTAATCAGCCAATCGATGTGACCCAGCTCAAGCCTGGGGTGTTCCGAGATATCAGCGTGATTTACCAGAATTTCTTTCAAGGGGCTACCCCATGACGGAAAAACCGAGTGGGGTGGGTCAAATCTCTGGCCTTCGCTGGTACGCAAACGGC
The DNA here is from genome assembly GCA_023247255.1 of Candidatus Omnitrophota bacterium. Classification (GTDB taxonomy): domain Bacteria; phylum Omnitrophota; class Gorgyraeia; order Aquiviventales; family Aquiviventaceae; genus JAHFGV01. The sequence continues at coordinate 32,078 of JAHFGV010000016.1, forward strand.
CAGTCGGCCCTCAGCGGCGCATTGCTTAATTTGTTCCGTAAGTTGGATGCCTTTTTTCTCCGCTTAACCTCAGAGAGCAGCGCCATCGAGTATGTCTTTCCCAGTTTTATTCCAGCGACGGCACTGGCCAAGCTCGATTACTTCCATTCGTTTCCGCATCTGGTAACGTTTCCGGTCGTCTTGGATCCGAGCGATGCCAATCTGAAGCAGTTTACGGAGGGTGAGCCGATCGACAAGGATGGAGAGCTTCACCTCGTCAGCTTAGCGCCAGTCCGTGACGTCTTGACGCCCGCAGCCTGTTATCACTTCTACCTGAACTTTCAAGGAGAAACGCTCGAAGCCGCTCGGTACGTCACCACACGAGCTACCTGCTTTCGACGCGAGGCAGAGTACATCCCGTTGCAGCGTCAGTGGAGCTTTTCCATGCGGGAGATCGTCTGCCTTGGAACGGCCGACGAAGTAAAGACGTTCCTCAGTCAATACCAGCAATGCCTCGATCGGTTCTTCAAAGAGGTTACTCTGCCCATCGAGTGGAAGAACGCCACCGATCCCTTCTTCAACCCTTCCAAGAACCCGAAGTACCTGTCGCAGAGACTCGATCCGGTGAAGACCGAAATGGTCTTCCAGGATCAGTTGGCCATCGGCTCGATCAACTTTCACCGCAACTATTTTGGCGAGGCCTTTAAGATCAGCCGGGAAGGCAAAGAGGCCTTTTCAGGTTGTGTCGCGTTTGGCTTAGAGCGCTGGCTGCATGCGTGGCTCACTCAGTTCGGGCCGAACGGACAGAACTGGCCACCCCTGAGGTAGATCACCGATGGCTAAGAGTTGTGTGATGATCACAGCAGGAGACGGCTACCTGGGGCTCCAGGTCGCCACGCGGTATCTCGAGCGGACGGACGAGCCTGTCTTGATTTGGGTTCATGCGCAGGAGCAGCCTGACTTTCAGGCAAAGCAGCAGCGCGTGGCCAGCCAGCTCAATCGATTTGCAGATCGCCTCACGTTCGGGGGTGGAGACTTGGTGGATGAGCAGCCCTTTCAGGGTGTTAAGCCAGAACGGGTGAAGCTCATCATCCACTCAGCAGCGGTAACCCGATTCAACGTCGATGCCGACACGGCTCAGCAAGTCAACGTCGAAGGAGCCACGAAGCTTATGGAATTCGCAAGCCGCTGCCCATCGCTTCAGGCCATCGGGCTCATGAGCACCGTCTATACCTCTGGATTGAGAGCAGGGCCGATCCGTGAAGTGGCATTCGATGACTCAGGCGGGTTTGCGAATCATTATGAACGGTCCAAGTGGCAGGCTGAAACGATGCTGATGTCACAATTCGCCGAGCTTCCTTGGCGAGTGTTGCGTGTGGCCACCGCTATTGCCGATGACGAATCGGGAAAGGTGACGCAGCAGAACGCGTTTCACAATACCCTCAAACTCTTTTTCTACGGGCTGCTGTCCCTCATTCCGGGCAAGCCACAGACTCCCTTGTACTTCGTGACAGGTCGATTCGCTGCGGATGCCGTCTTTGAGCTCATGCAGCAGCCAGCCAGCCAAATGATCTATCACATTGCTCATACACGGCAGGAATCTGCCTCGCTTGGGGAGCTCATCGACTCCGCCTTCGAGGTATTCCTTCAGGAAGAGGATTTTAAGCAGCGCCGTCTGCTCAAGCCGCTCTACACCGATGCCGAGGCGTTCGACTTATTAGTACAAGGGGTCAATTCCTTCGGCGGAGGCGTCGTCAATCAGGCGGTTTCGAGCGTCGCCCCGTTCGCCCGCCAACTCTTCATCGACAAGGCCATCGAGAATCAGCATCTTGTCGAGCGCCTCAGCGCCTATCGTGCACCGGATCCTCGACAGCTGGTTCGGAGTGCCTGTGAATACCTCATTCAAACTCGCTGGGGAAGGACACGCTGAGATGGTGGGCTGCCCAGGACGATTGGTGTGCGCATTGCCGCAGAGAACCGTGTTTGGCATCCGACTTGTGATTGCCAACAGGTCTGTTGAATTAGATCAGCTCACCTGGGGAGAGCGCACACAGTATCACCAATTTGCCACTGCACAACGCCGGGACGCATGGCTTCGTGGCCGAGCAGCACTGAAAATGTTGCTGCACCATCTAGGGGAGCACCTGGACACTACGAGGCTGTCCTTTCCCCATCCTCGGCTATCACTGACCCATAGTGGGACTTATGCAGTAGCGGCTGGCGCGGCTCAAGATCGCCCTTTCGGAGGGATCGGGGTGGACCTAGAAATCCATCAAACCATACATCCTGAGGCGGCACGATTCTTTCTCACGGAAGAGGAACGGAGATGGTTCGCAAGACTTCAGTCCAATCTGAAAGCGCGAGAGCTCCTTCGTCTATGGACGGTCAAGGAAGCGGTGTTTAAAGCCGATTTGAATAACGAGGGACGGGTGCTCGCTGATTATCGGCTTGCTGTCCCCGGGGCGAGTAACGGCGCAGCTTCCGTGACAGATTTCTGCGGCTTTCGATCCTTTCACTACACCAGCGTCGAATTCAAACAAGGATTTCTTTCCATTGCCATCCGGCAAGATAAGGAGAATGCTCCATGGTCAACAAACTGACGGAGAATGAGCTGTGGATTCTCAGCTTTTATCGGACGTCCGAAATCAGCGGAGCACTTTTCTTCGGACGGTTGGCACGGTCCATGAAGCCGGGTCTAATCCAGCGAGATATGACGAAGCACTTTTCAGATGAGAGTCAGCATGCGTGGTACTGGACATCCTGTGTGCAGCGGTTTGGCACCTTGCCGCTCAAGCTGAGCCATGCCTATCAAGATAAATACCTGGAGGCAGCTGGGATGCCCGCCAACCTCATGGAAGTGTTAGCGATCACCCAGACGTTCGAGAAGCGGGTGATCGCCCAGTATGCGCTCCACAGCCGCGTCCCTGACCTCAAGCCGGAGATCCTGGAGACGTTCAATAAGATCATGGAGGATGAGAAGTGGCACATCGAGTGGGTGGGTGAGGCGCTCAAGCGGATGGAGCCAGAGTACGGTAAGTCTTACATCCAAGATACGCTGAAGCGCTACTGGAAGGCGGACAAGAAAATCTACGGAGAAGTCTTGAAAGAGCACGAGGATCGCGTGAAAGATTTGCTTCGCTATCGGCAGAGGACGGCATGAGCATGGCGAGCCGTGACGAGGTGCGCGCGAAGATGGCGGAGTCTCTCCAGCATCCGGTGAAGAAGCTGCAGGACGATGCCATCCTCACCGATTGGGTGACGGACTCCATGATTCTCGTCAACATGGTCATCGATCTCCAAGAAGATTTCGGCATCCGGCTGGTGCAGGAGGATTTGAAGGATGTCAAGACCGTCGGGCAGTTGTTGGCGGTGTTCGAGCGCAAGATGTCCGGCTGAATAACCGGAGGCGCTATATGGATGATCTCCCGGAGATAGCGACAGGGAAGATCAAGTGGCCGCTGGTCTTTAAATGGCTCGCGGATCAGGAGGAATAGGATGAGCCACGGCTCAGACGCACCCGCTTTTCCACAAGGCTCAACGACTGATTCAACGAGTCAGACGTGTGAATTCGAGACGTGGGATGGATTACGGTTGTTCCATCGCACGTGGCTTCCCTCAACAAAACCGACGCGTAAATCCGTCGTTCTCTTTCATGGTGGCCACGAGCATTCGGGTCGATTCCATGAGCTAGTGGAACGGTTGGGGCGAGGCGAGACTACCTATTTCGCCTGGGATGCGAGAGGACACGGGCGTTCACAGGGACCGAGGGGCTACGCCCGGTCGCTTCACGACGTGACCCATGACGTGGATGTCTTCCTGCAGCATCTTTCCAAAAGTCACAATCTGTCACTGCCCGATACGGTTTTCCTTGGGCATAGCGTGGGCAGCTTGACCGTCATCGCCTACGTTCGAGAGTATCAGCCGCAGATCCGAGGGATGATCCTCGGCTCTCCCGCTCTTCACGTTCGTACGTACGTTCCTCTCGACCGCCTCTTCTTGCACCTTCTGATTCGCCTCAAGCCCGAGGGGAAGATTAACAGTTATGTGATATCGTCCATGCTGACGCATGATCCTGAAGAAATCGCATCGCGCAATCGTGACACGCTTATTGCCAGATCAATCGGCGCAACAATGCTTTTGAGCGTCTTGGAGGAAGGCCAACGGCTTATTCAGGATGCTCCCGAGATCCGAGTTCCTACCCTCGTCCTATCGGCGGCGCGTGATTGGGTGGTGCGCCTCTCTGCTGAAAGAAGGTTCTTTAACCGGTTAGGAGCCACCAAGAAAGAGATGATCGTCTACCCGGGCTTTTTCCATGAGGTCTTTCATGAAAAAGAGCGGCAGCAACCCATTGCCAAGGCACGTGAATTCATTCAAGCACTCTTTCTGACCCCGGAGTAGCTTCATGGCCGTCCAAAAGACTTACGAAGAACTTGCGCGCCCTCCGAAACCAGGTTCGTGGGAAGGCGTGTATTGGGGGGCGGTGTCGTCCATCATGCGAACAGTGGGTGGTCGCTTGAGCGAAAGTATGCGGATCGGCTATCAATATGGGTTTGATTCTGGTGAGATGCTGGACTACATCTATTGCAATGAAGCCCATGGTGCGTGGGGAATCGGTCAACTTTTGGATCGCATCCATCTCAACGCAATCGGGTGGCGTGGCATTCGTCAGCGAAAGGCGCATTTGCAAGCCCTCCTGCGCGAGGCGATTGACCGACAGCAAGCGCCTGGAAAGTCAATTCATATCGTCGACGTTGCTGCCGGTCCTGGAAGGTATCTTCTTCAAGTCTTGCAGGAACTTGGACAGGACGGTCTACAAGTAACATTGAGAGATTGGGACGAAACAGGTTTGGCGCAAGGGCAGATGCTTGCACAGACCATGGGACTCAAGGTGGTGCGCTATGAACGTGGCGATGCGTTTGATCCGAACGACCTTGCACGGATCACGCCACGCCCACAGGTTGTCATCGTCTCTGGACTGTATGAGCTTTTTCCCGATAATGCGCTGATTGCGCGTTCTCTCAATGGCATTGATACGCTCCTTGAGGCCGGCGGGCTGCTGATTTATACGAACCAGCCAACTCATCCACAGCTTGAGTTGATTGCCAGATGCCTCCCTAACCGTGAGGGGAAATCCTGGGTCATGCGACTCCGCTCTCAAGAAGAAATGGACCGTCTGGTCGCTGAGGCGGGATTTCAGCGCGAGAAAACATTGATCGACCGCTGGGGAATCTTTACGGTCTCTCTAGCCAGCAAAGGTCAGTAGCCATGACTTCTATGATGAACGCGTTGAGCCAATTCTTTCGCGTCATGACGATTAACGGTGGGGCGCAACTTCTCGAAATGGACCGCCAATATCATTTCCTGGCTGCATGTCTTGAACACCCAGCGACAACTGGTGAAATCGCCAAGCGCTGTGACACTCAGGAGAAACCAACGCGTCTCATCCTCGAAGGGTTGGCTGCGCTGGGATTGCTTCAGGAAGACTCAGAGCGCTTTCGCCTCACGGACTTAGGAAAGCTCCTGGCAACGACGCCACAGATCCTTGGGAACCGGTTCTGGGACCATTTGCCTGAGTACCTCAGAACAGGAGAGCCCATCATCAAGATGGATGTCCTTCAGCATCAGGCGGAACACTATCAGACAGAGGTTGGGCCTTTAGGGTGGATGCTTAGCCCAGCGGCGGAAGAGGCAGCAGGTGTTATGGAGATTGGTGCGCGTCGGAAAGGATTGCGCATCCTCGATGTCGGGGCTGGGTCGGCTGTATGGAGCCTCGCGATGATCCACCGTGATCGGTCTTCAAAAGTGACGGCGTTGGATTGGCCGGAGGTGCTTGCGATTGCCAAACAGCGGGCAAAGGCGCAACAACTGGACCCTCAGTTGGACGTACTGGCGGGAGATGTTCATCAGGTAGCGTTGCCGGTAGGCGCTTTTGATTTGGCGATTTTGGCGAACATCACACACCTTGAAACACCTGAAGGAAACCAGCATGTCTTCAAGCGGGTCTATGCGGCGCTTGATGAACAGGGCGAGGCCATCATCATCGATGTATTTCCAGGCTCGGCTGAGGGTGATTTGACCCGTATCCTCTATCGATTAGGTCTAGCACTTCGAACAGAGCACGGACAGGTCTATTCCTCAGAGGAGTTGATCCGCCAGCTTCGAGCGGCGGGATTTCGGTCGTGCGGACTCACCCTGTTGAAGTCGCCACCACACATTCTCGGGATGCTCATTGCGGCCAAATAGCAGCAGCGCGCTGTTCTGTGGGTGTTGAACGACGATGAAGACGGTAAGGGCTTTCACCTTGCAAGTGATCGCATGCACCTTCCTTCCGCTTGTGGCCGGCTGTTCTCTGGATTCCCGCTTCGTGTATTTCCCGACTCCGTGGGAGTCCAGAGATTGGGCAGCGGTATCCGGTTTGCCTATTCAGGACGTTGCGTTCAAGACGTCCGATGGCGTTCGGCTGCATGGATGGATGATTCCTGCTAGCGACGATGCGCCGTGGATGTTGTGGTGTCATGGCAATGCCGGTACGATGATCCATCGACTGGAGAACATTGCGGAGCTTCATCACCGGGGTATCTCTGTCTTCATTTTTGACTACCGAGGGTACGGACAGAGTTCCGGCACTCCCTCAGAAGACGGACTCTATCGTGATGCTTTCGCGGCTTACGACGTGTTGACCCAGCAGTATCGCGTCTTACCTAAGAATCTTGTACTCTTTGGTCGGTCGTTGGGAGCAGCGGTAGCAACGGAACTGGCGACCAAACGCAAGGCCGCTGGGTTGATTTTGGAAACGCCATTTTCCTCTGTGACCCAAATGTTTAAGGCCACACATACGCCACTCGTGCTGCGTCCTTTGATCCGCGCCCGCTACGATGTGATTCAACGTCTACCGCAAGTGCAAATACCCGTGCTCGTTCTTCATGGCGATCATGATGAAATAATTCCCCTAGCGCTGGGCCAGCAGGTCTTTGAAGCCGCTTCTCCGCCGAAGGATTTTTATCTCATTTGCGGCGCAGGTCACAATGACACCTACGTCGCTGGAGGCGAGCCTTATTTTCAGCGTCTCCTCAGTTTTATTCGTGAAGTAACCGCTCACGATGCAGCGATATAAACAGCCTCCCGATTAGTGAGGGTTGCGCATGGGTCTTTACGATATCAAACCTCGGTTTCGCAAGGTCCTGAACCCATTAGCAGAACGCCTTGCCTGGCTTCATCCTGATGCAATCACTCTCGCTGGATTAGGAGCAAGTGCTCTTGCATGGCTCTGCTTCTTCGGCGCATTACAGCAACGCTGGCTCTTACTGCTCGTCCCGTGCTTGCTCTTTATCCGTATCGCATGCAACGCATTGGATGGATTAGTCGCCCAACGGACAGGACGAGCCAGAGCATTCGGGGAAGTCCTGAACGAGGGTGCGGACCGTTTTTCCGATGTAGTGCTGCTCTTTGGTCTTGGTTTCACTCCTTTAGCCACACTGTCGCTTGCTGCGTTGACAACCGTAGCCGTACTCTTATCCAGCTACGCGGGAATACTCGGAAAAGCCGTTGGGGTTGGGCGTGAGTATGGCGGTGTGCTCGGTAAGGCCGACCGCATGTTTTGGATGGGACTGACAGCGATTGTCACGTGGAAAATTGGCGTCGTGCAGGTTCGGCTTGCTGGTTTGGAGTTTCGCTCAGCATTTGACGTGATGCTTACGATATTCCTGCCATTAGCCGTCGTTACCACCTATCAGCGCATTTGTCGGATTCGAGCACGATTGCATCCACCGGGAGCCAATCGATGAGCCTGTTTGCAGCCAATCTCCAGAATCCGATTGTGACCAGGACGCTCTGGATCATTGGACTCCTGTTTGTTGGATTCGGCGTTTGTCTTCTGCTGGTAACAATCTTCAAACGTCAGGATCGTGAACAACGATGGAGCATTCTCCGTAACTACCTGGCTTGGTTGATCATCTTGCCGGTTCTTCTCATTCCGCTTCTCTCCGGGCCGGCCGCATGGATCTGGCTTGTACTGGCGCTATCGCTCATCTGTCTGAGGGAATTTGGCTGCGCCACCGGCCTCTGGCGTGATCGGTACTTCATGTGGGTGGCAGCAGCATGTATCGTGGGTATTTTTTATCCGGTCATGGTGCGCTGGTACAGCCTCTTTGTGGTCATGCCGATTTACGCCACGCTACTACTGCTCACGGTGCCGATCGCACGCGATACCTTTGAGCACATGATCCAGCGGACATGCCTCTCGGTGTTAGCTGTGTTGTACTTCGGATGGTGCCTGGCGCACCTGGCGTATCTCATCCATATCGAGAACGGGATCGGCCATGTCCTCTTTATGCTGTTGCTCGTTGAGCTCAACGACATCTGTGCCTTCAGTGTTGGCAAGACAATGGGCAAACACAAGCTGAGCCCTCGACTCAGCCCCAACAAGACCATCGAGGGCAGTTTAGGAGCGCTGGGCGGGGTCATCGGATTCGCGTTTGTTTTTCGTTACCTGGTTCCAGAGTACAGCACGTTTCATCTCATCCTCCTCGCCGGCCTGGTTTCCATGACCGGAACATTTGGCGATCTGACGATTTCATTCATCAAACGCGACCTCGGCATCAAAGACATGGGGAGGGTGATTCCGGGGCACGGGGGCATCCTTGATCGGCTGGATAGCTCGATCTTCGTCGCACCAGTCTTTTTCCATTTCACCGTCTACTTTTATCCGTGGCTCCATAACCCAGGATGGGTACCGAGGTAAAGAGATGGATGATTGGCAGTACGAGCCACTCCAAGGCCTTCCCCCGGATGCGCTGGCTACAAACAGCCGGCTGATGAATGCCTTGCGTGACTCTATCTATAGATGGATGTCGCGATGGCTGAAGACGCGATTTGGTTTCCATGTCGAAGGAGCCGATGTCTTCCAGCGCCTTGAGCATTTCGTACTCGTTGCTAACCACAGCAGCCATCTGGATACGATTTGTCTCCTGGCCGCCATGCCAGAGAACCTGCGCAACCGGTGCTACTCGGCAGCGGCCGAAGACTATTTCTACACTCACTTGTTCAAGGAGCAATTCGCACGGCTCATCGCGAACACTTTTCCGTTTCGTCGACGAGGGGACGTGGTTAGGAGCCTCGCCGCCTGTGCGCGAATTCTGGAACGGGGAGACAGCCTCATCTTTTATCCTGAAGGTACCCGCTCGACGAATGGGGTCATCCAGCCATTCCGAAAAGGCATCGGGCTGTTGGTTCAAGGCAGACCTTACTCCGTGCTCCCTGCGCATATCAAAGGAGCCCACGAGGCATTGGCAAAAGGCCGCTGTGTGCCCCGAACGACAAAGATTCGGATCCGTATTGGTTCCCCAGAGTCGTTTCAGAACTTCCCAACAGGAGAAGATTCAGCCGCTGAAATTGCGAATCGCCTCCACGGCCGCGTTTGTGAGCTAGGTCAACTCGAAAACAGCCCAAAGTGAGGCGTGGAATGAGCGACGATGTTCTCAAGGAAATTCAAGCGTTGAGGGAAACGCTCAAATTCGTTCAGGATCGTATCGATCAACTTGAGCGAAGAGTCACGCACTTAATGCCAGCGGCTCCTCCGACCCCGAAGCCTACTCCAGCCGTGTTCAAGCCTGTGCCTGCTGTCATTCGGCCGAGTTCACCGCCTCCGTCTCAAATCACGATACCTTCTAAACCAGACCAGACTGAAACGCTCGAAACACGGATCGGGCGTGACTGGCTGAATCGGATTGGGATTACGAGCCTCGTACTTGGGGTCGCTTTTTTCATCCTTTACACCTTCCAGTATCTGGGCCCGGCGATGAAGATTGCCACGGGGTTTGCCATCGCCGGTGGACTCATCGGATTAGGTGTGTGGTTGGAGCGACGGGCTTCACTGCGATGGTATGCCCTCGGGCTGATCGGCGGCGGCTGGGCGCTGCTCTACTTCACGACCTATGCCATGCATCACCTGCCCAGGGTGCGCGTTCTTGACAGTGCCTGGATCGATTGGTTACTCCTGATGGGTGTCGCTGCGGGTGCGGTTTGGCACTCGCTGAAATATCGGTCGGAGACGATCACAGCCCTGGCTCTGCTCTTGGGCTTCATCACGACCTCGATCAGCAACGTCACCTATTTCACCTTGGCTTCTTCGGCGCTGCTCGTTGGAGCGCTCGCCTGGATCGTGGTGCGCATGCGCTGGCATAGGCTCTATCTCTATGGCGTGATCGCATCCTATGCGACGTACCTATTCTGGATCGATCCGCAGATTCGGCTAAGCCTTATGGTGGCGATCAGGGTCGCCAACGTCGCAGAGGCGGAGTTCTGGCTCAAAGCGGGATTTGTCAGCCTCTACTGGGTGGCCTATAACGCTGTTCTCCTCGCGTTGGACGAGAAAGAACTCAGGCAACGCAACGCGTTGCTGAGCGCTACACTGATCAACACGCTTCTATTTGTACAGACTGCTCTATCCGGAATGGACCCGCTCTACCGGCAAGCGCGATACCTCTTCCTCCTGGTGGTTGGGGCAGCGTATGTGCTCTCAGAGCCCTTGGCAAAACGAAGGGCGTTGCCCACGATTGCTACTACACATCTGCTCTTGGGGCTCTCCCTGATGACGTTGGCGATCCCGCTCAAGCTCAGTGGTCGATGGGTCAGCTTCCTCTGGACCGCTGAGGTTGCGTTCTTTGTGTGGATGGGGTTGCGCTATGCCCGCTGGTCCTATCGGCTGTTCGCGCTGGGGCTGGCGGTCATCATCTTCGGCCGCTTATTGTTCTTGGATCTCTGGAATAGCCAAGCGATTGCGATCCTGAGTTGGTCTGTGCCGTGGCGCGCGCTGATCGGGTGCGTGGGCATTGGTTCGTTTGGCCTGGCGGCGGCGTGGTACCGATTGCCACAGCACCAGCAAGCCCTGAGGTCGATGGAATCCCAGGCGTTTCACCTGTACCTGTTTGCCTCAGCGATTCTCATGTGGTTTCTCATCATGGTTGAGGCCAACGTCCGCTGGCTCTCAGCCGCATGGGCGGTAGAAGCTACCGGGACCGTCCTGCTGGGATTTTGGCTCAGGGACAGAGCCGTGCGACTAATCGGCACGGTTGGATGTGGCGTCGTAGCCCTCTGGGTCGTTGGCTTGATGGTGTGGGTAGCGGGAGGGTATCCAGCCGAATGGAACCCATGGGCGGCCTCAGGGGTCATTGCGCTCTTTTATGGGCTGAGCTGGCTTTACCGATCGCTTCCTACTGGCGACTCCTTCAAGTTGGAAAAATGGTTTCAGGATTTATACGCCGTCGGAGCGACGATTCTATTGACGGGCTTGTTGTGGCTTGAGATCAGTCGGCAGTGGCTTTCGGTCGCGTGGGCCGTTGAAGGACTGGCGCTGGTCGCCGCTGGCTTTATCCTGCGGGATAAGGTCTTCAGGGTTTCTGGCCTTAGCGTTTTCGGATTGCTCGTCTTGAAGATCCTCTTCGTGGACTTGGCTGGTGCCGAGACGATTTATCGGATTCTCTCGTTCATTGTGGCCGGCGTGATCCTACTGCTGGCCTCATTTGCCTATGCACGGTTCACCGGCAAGCTCGTACCCCCGAAGAGATCCTAGCAGCGATGGAGCGTCTGCCGCATCAGGTTGCTACCGCTGATGGCATCCAGATCTCCTTTGACCTCTACCAAGAGGCCGGGAGAGATGCGGTCATCGTCATCTGCCCAGGGTTCTTCCAGAGTAAAGAGACGCCGACCTTCCAGCGTCTGGCAAGTACCCTATCGAGCGACTACGACGTGGTGTGTATGGACTTTCGTGGACATGGCCGTTCATCAGGGAACTTTGCGTTTTCCGCCTACGAGCAGGCGGACCTTGATGCTGTGCTGGATTGGGTTCGTGAGCGGTACACGAGAATCGGCATCCTGGGATTTTCCTTGGGTGCCGCAACGGCCATCAACGTCGCTAGTCATCGAAACGGCATCCACACGCTGATCACCGTGAGCGCCCCAAGCGTCTTCGAAGAGATCGAGTTCAAGTTCTGGACTCCGGAGGCCATTAAGACGGGGATTCGCGGCTTGGAGCTGGGCGCTGGCTTTAGACCGGGTAATCTCTGGGCAAAGAAAGAACGCCCGATCGACAATATTAAGAGAATCACACCGGTCCCCATCCTGCTGATGCATGGCACGCATGACCCGATTGTCTCGCACCACCATAGCGAGCGTTTATACCAAGAAGCCGGCGAACCGAAACGGCTCATCCTCATCGAGGGTGGAGGCCATGCCGAGGAGTTGTTTCGGCGCCTCCCAGACCAGTTTCTACCACCGATTCAAGAATGGCTCAAGATGACGTTTGCCGATCGATGACACGTACTGATCAGCCACTAGATCCGGCTCGTCGCCATCACTCGGATGGGTTTTTTGAAGTGTGCAAGGCCCACGCGCTGTACTACCAGCGATGGGACGCTTGTGATGGCGCGCCTATCCTCATCGTCCACGGTGGCGGAGAACATTCGGGCCGATACGCTCAGACAATCGTTCGATTGGTCCGGGAAGGCTATACGGTCCATACCTTCGATCTTCCGGGTCATGGACGATCGCCCGGCAAGCGAGGGCACATCCCCCATTTTGATCAGTACGTCCAATCGGTCCAACAGTTTTTGGTGCAGGTGATCGAGCGCGATCATTTTCAGAAACCGATTCTGCTTGGCCACAGCCTGGGTGGACTCATCGCCACTTTTTTTGCCATCCAGCATCCTGAAAGAATTCGGTGTTTGGTACTTTCCTCTCCCTTATGGGGACTCAGTGTTGCTGTCCCCTGGTGGAAGCGTCTGATCGCGCATTTGCTATCTCCCATCTGGCCTTCACTAACTATGGAACGTCCCCGGCTGGGTAAGGATGCCTTGTCTCACGATCCTCAGGTGGGCATTGACTATCTCGCGGATCCCTGGGTGCATTTTCGAGCGAGTGTGCGTCTGTATACGGAGCTTCAGAATCGGTTTAGGGAACTTCCCCGTGTTCTTCTCCAGCTTCGCGTTCCGCTTTTGGTGCTTCAAGCGGGTGATGACAAGATTGCCTCTGCGGAGGCAGTCAAAAACCTGTTTCCCTTGGTGGCATCAGACTCCAAGCGTCTGATCGTTTATGAAGGGTTTTATCACGAAGTGTTGAACGAGGTGGAAAAGGAACGCGTGTTCCAGGATCTTATTCTGTGGCTTCGACAGAAAATGGGCTAGCAGGCTGCGGAAAAAGCCCGCAGCGCTCAAGGCTCGAGGGAAGAACAGGCTTCTCGACGATGAGCGAATCGTTCCCTGGAGCCTCCAGCCTAGAGCCTTGAGCCAAGACGGGTTTTTCGGTTAGCCAGGAGGATCGGTTTTGAAACAAGGAGTAGCCCAATGCCAAATTTAGAGTCGTTCCCGTTGGTCTTCGAGGTACGGGATTATGAATGCGATCTTCAGGGAATCGTCAACAACGCGGTTTACCAACATTATCTGGAACATGCGCGCCACCAGTTTTTGAAACGACACGGCTTTAACTTCGCCCAGCTCGCAAAGAGGGGAATCAACCTAGTGGTCGTGCGCGCGGAAGTCGATTACAAGTTCCCTCTGGTCAGTGGAGACGTTTTTGTTGTCGAATCCCGCTTGGTACGCCTGAGTCTTGTGCGGTTTGCATTCCTCCAAGACATCTTTCGCCCGCCGGATCGTAAGCTGATTCTGAAGGCTCGGGTGGTTTGCGCGGCGATGGACAAAATCGGAAAGCCCATCGTTCCAAAAGTTCTGGAGCCCTTGTTCCAAGCTGCCTCGGATCTAAAAAAACGTAATTCTTTGATCGGAAAGATTCCGCTTTGCCGTCTTCTCGCCACTGACAACCAGGAACTGCCTTGATGAGACAGGGATGCTGTGGTACCCTATCTCTCCAACGGGGGGAGGGTCGTTTCTATGGGGTGAAAAAGGGGTGAAACACTCCGAGGGATTTTTAGCCGGCAAAAGAAAAGGAGGTTATGAGCCATGAAGATACGGGGAACTGCGATTCGAATAGGGGCCTTAGGACTGCTGATGGGCTTGACCTTTAGGGTGGCTGTTGCTGAGGAAGTCGTGCAACCCGACTCCGCTCAGACTCCGGCTGGGGCGGAAGCCCAGCAGCCCGTTGAGGAAACGGAATTCGCCTACGGCGATGTGACCAGCGTTTCGGATATGGCGTTGGTGGTCAACCAGTATGACTACACCACCGGTGAAATGAAGGATATGTCCTATGCCGTGGGGTCTGATGTGTCGCTTACCAATGTGAATGCAATCGGCGAGATCGCTGTCGGCGACGCGGTCGATGTTGAATATGTTAAGAAAGACGGTAAGAACGTAGCCGTAGCCATTATGGTAGAAAAGTATTCCCCGGATGAAGAACTCACCCAAGAGGATACAACGGCCGAGCAAGCGCCCACGAATTCCATTCCCACGCTTCAATAGGATTCAATGGGACGTCCGGTTAAGGCGCTTTTTTAGGATCGACGTGTCAGGAGTGGACACAATGGCACTGACCCCTTCAACGATGCTAGCACTTGGCAGCAAGGCTGCGGATTTTAACCTGCCGGACGTCGTTTCAGGAAAGAAGGTTTCATTGAGCAGTTTCACCGGCAAGCGCGCTGTTGTGGTTATGTTCATCTGCAGGCACTGCCCTTATGTCCAGCATGTCCAGCAAGGATTGGCAAGGTTGGGTAGGGACTACGCCAGCAAGGACGTTGGCTTCGTCGCTATCAGCGCTAACGATGTCCAAAATTATCCGGATGACTCCCCGGAGAATCTCAAGAAGATGGCTCAGGAGTTGAACTTCACTTTTGCTTTCTGCTACGACGAAAGCCAAGAGGTAGCCAAGGCCTACAGCGCGGCTTGCACCCCGGATTTCTTCGTCTTCGATGCCAACCGAACGCTTGTCTATCGGGGGCAGCTCGACGACAGCCGACCGGGAAACGGAAAGCCTGTTACGGGGCGGGATTTGCGCGACGCGATGGATGCTGTTTTGGCGAATCGTCCCGTTAGAGCGGATCAACGACCCAGCTTGGGCTGCAACATTAAATGGAAGCCGGGTCGTGAACCGGTCCATGCGCGGTGATTCGCTCCTCAGCAGCAGGCTCATCGGCAGCAGGAGGATTAACCTACTGCCGAGAGCCAGATGTTTACTGTCGTTCGCTTACTGCCTACTGCGAAGCGACGACAAATAGCTGGGTATAGCCATCCATGTTTGGCAAGTTCCAAGACTTGATGAAACAGTGGCAGGCCGTGCAGCGGATCATGAAAGATGAGTCCTTTCGGTCTCTCGTGCGCCATCCCAAGATCCAGGCGCTGCTGAGCGATCCTGCGGTCCTCGAAGCTTTCAAGAGCAAGGATTTCGTCAAGATCGCGCAACATCCGAAAGTGCTCTCCTTGATGCAAGATCCTGAACTTGCCCCCTTGCTTGCTCAGGTACCTTCCAAAGTGAAAGACAATTCCACATAACCCTTCCGTTATGGAGGACGCATTTCGCGAAGCGAAATTTGTGGATACCCACTGCCATCTGGATTACGAGCCCCTCTTTGAGTCTGTGGAGGCTGTTCTTCATCGGGCGCATGCGGTCGGGGTAGAGCAGTGTGTAAGCGTTGGGACAGATCTCAAGACGAGTCAGACGAGCGTTGCCTTGGCCCATCGATTCCCCAGGGTACGAGCCGCAGTG
This sequence comes from Candidatus Omnitrophota bacterium, assembly GCA_023247255.1. GTDB lineage: Bacteria > Omnitrophota > Gorgyraeia > Aquiviventales > Aquiviventaceae > JAHFGV01. The sequence goes on from JAHFGV010000016.1 coordinate 47,702, forward strand.
GGATTTCATCCCCACGAGGCACACATGCTGACCGAGGATGTCTTGGCGGCTATCGATGATCTGGCGGCTGATCCTGTAGTCGTGGCCATCGGTGAGGTAGGGCTGGACTACCATCGAACAGCCGAACACGCTACAGCCCAGCAGCGTGCGTTGCGCCGTTTTGTGGCGATTGCCCAGCGACGAGGATTGCCGCTGATCCTTCATTGCCGAGACGCTTACCAGGGGCTTCTGGAGCTGCTTGAAGATGCCGCCAAAGACTCGTTGCCAGGAGTGATCCACTGCGCCTCAGGCCCTAGTTCCTTCATCCAGCAAGCGCTGGCGCTGGGACTCCATGTTTCATTTGCAGGGAATGTAACCTTTCGTAATGCCCAGGCCATCAGGAATCTGGTACCCTGTGTTCCGGATGATCGGTTGCTCATTGAAACCGACGCCCCCTTCTTAGCGCCTGAGCCGATGCGCGGAAAACCCAACGAGCCCGCCTATGTCGCGCACACCGCAGCCTATTTGGCGCGGCTACGAGGCGTCGGTGTTGAGGCTTTAGGGCAAATGACGACGCGTAACGCTCGCCAGTTGTTCCGGCTCTTTGAGCCACTCTGCCAACCACGAGGTAACTTTTGAAATGACACGCGCATGGAACTTTGGTGCAGGGCCTGCGATGTTGCCGCAGGAAGTTCTCCAGCAAGCGCAGCAGCAGCTTCTCGACTATCAAGGAAGTGGCATGTCCATTCTCGAGTCGAGCCATCGCGGCAAGGCCTATGAGGCGGTTCATCAAGAAGCCCAGGCAAATCTGCGCGAGCTCATGGCAATTCCGGAGGATTACGCGGTCCTGTTTCTGCAAGGGGGCGCGACCCTGCAATTCGCCATGGTTCCGATGAACTTGTTAGGGAAGAATCAGGTCGCTGACTACACCCATTCGGGTGCCTGGGCGGCCAAAGCGATTGACGAGGCCAAGCGGATCGGATCTGTGCATCTGGCTGCGGATACCTCGGCGGTTCGTCCCGCGAGGGTTCCCCTGCCTGCTGAGCTGGCACTGACACCCGGGGCCGCTTATCTGCACATCACCTCCAACGAGACCATCGCTGGCACTCAATGGAAGACCTTCCCGAATACGCAGGAGCCTTTAGTAGCGGATATGTCCTCAGACATTCTGTCCCGCCCGATTGATGTGAAGGCTTTTGGCCTGATCTACGCAGGCGCGCAGAAGAATCTCGGGCCAGCCGGCGTGACTGTCGTGATCATCCGCAAGGATTTGGCCCAGCGTGTCGGCGATTCCATTGCGATGTTTCTTCGCTACGCGACCCATATCAAGGAAAATTCCCTGTATAACACCCCTGCTTGTTTTGCGGTGTATCTGTTGATGCTCTTTACGCGATGGCTGATCAAACAGGGGGGTGTCTCGGCCATTTCCAAGCGCAATCAGGAGAAAGCCTCCAGGCTCTACGCCGCCATCGACGGATCGTCATTCTATCGAGGGATCGCCCATACCGACCATCGCTCCCAGATGAACGTCACGTTCCGTCTGCCCACCGAGGAACTCGAAGCCGAATTTGTCCGCGAGGCTTCGGCTTGTGGACTCAAAGGGCTTCAAGGGCACCGCTCCGCCGGAGGGATCCGTGCGTCGCTCTACAATGCCATGCCCATAGAGGGTGTCGATGCCTTGATCGAATGGATGAAGGATTTTGAGCAACGACAAGGTAAGGTTCGGTTCGCCGGAAAATCTCAGGAGGTCGCATGAACCCGTTCCTCGTAAGATCACGATCCCAGACAAAGCAAGCCCGCGCTGCCGCTTCCAAAGGACGCACGGCGCATCCGGAATCCGGCAAAGAGGTTGCCCACGCCCTCCAAGTGGGTCAATTGGCGCCGGATGTTCCAATCGTGGATGATCGGGGACGCCAAGTTCGGTTGTCCGAGTTTCGGGGAAAGAAAGTGGTGTTGTATTTTTATCCTAAAGACGACACACCCGGTTGCACCAAAGAGGCCTGCGCGTTTCGTGACGGTCTTCAGAAAATTCAGGCCAGCAAAGCCCTGGTCTTGGGCGTGAGTATGGATTCCGTGAGTTCCCACCAGGCGTTTAAGGCCAAGTACCGCTTGAGCTTTCCATTACTCAGCGACGGCGACAAGCGACTCGCCAACGCCTATGGCGTATGGAAAGAGCGTTCGCTCTACGGGCGCACCTTCATGGGCATCGAGCGGACGACATTCATCATTGATGAAGCGGGTAAGATCGCCCGTATCTTTCCACGGGTGAAGGTGGATGGCCATTTGGATGAAGTCCTCGCCGCGTTGTAAGCATTCTGTGTCATGTTTCATGAGTCACGTGTTATGGAACGACGGCAGATATTGGAAGTTTTTTAGGTTCTTCCGGCTTTGCAGTGGGTAAAAGGAACAACACTTCCCTCTCCCTTTTCAGGGAGAGGGGGAAGAATGCCCATATATCCCGGAAGCGCCGTTTTTTATGACACATAACACATGACTCATGAAACATGACACAATCCTCATTACTTCTCTTGGAATAGGACACAACACTCGATCGACGCGTTGGCTATTTTTGCAAAAGCCCAGTTAGAGGTTTCTATGGGACAAGCCATTGACTCGTTACTGCAAGAGTCTCGGATGTTCGATCCTCCTGCGGCGATGCGTGAGCGCGCCTACATCAGCGGCTACTGCGCCTATGAGCGGTTGTATCAGGAGTCGATCCAAAATCCTGAGGCCTTCTGGTCCAACCAAGCCCGCGAGCATTTGGTTTGGTTCAAGGACTGGCATACGACGCTGGTGCAGGATTTTTCCCGGATCGGCCAAGTGGAGCAGCCTTACGTTCAGTATTTTGTGGGAGGCAAGCTCAATGCGTCGGTCAACTGTTTGGACCGCCATGTTCAATCTTTCAGGCGTCACAAGGTGGCGTTGTTCTGGCAGGGGGAGTCAGACGACCAAAGGCGCTGCCTGAGCTACCAACAGTTGCACGAGCAGGTCTGTCGACTTGCAAACGTGCTCAAACGCCTCGGACTGAAACGCTCCAGCCGCGTCACGATCTTTCTTCCGATGATTCCTGAGCTTCCTGTGGCGATGCTCGCCTGCGCGCGAATCGGAGCGATTCACTCGGTTGTGTTCTGTGCCTTCAGCGCCCAGGCGCTGCGCGATCGAATTCTCGATTGCGATTCGGAGATGGTCATCACGGCGGATGTCGCGTTCCACGGCGGCAAAACGATTCCTTTGAAGCAGAAAACCGACGAGGCCCTTTTGCACTGTCCGGGCGTGAAACATACGATCGTTTATCAGCGCGGGGACGGCCAGCTTGACATGAAACCAGGCAGGGATCTGTGGTGGCATGAAGAAATGAGCCGTCCCGAAACATCCACAGCCTGTGAGCCGGAACCGATGGATTCCGAGGAGGCTCTGTTTATCCTTTATACCAGCGGAAGCACCGGAAAGCCCAAAGGGGTGTTGCATACGACCGCGGGATATTTATTGTATGCTCATCTGACCTGCCGTTGGATTTTCGATTTGCACGACGAGGATCTTTTCTGGTGCACGGCGGACATCGGCTGGGTGACGGGACATTCCTATGGGGTCTACGGTCCGCTTTCCAACGGCGCGACGGTGCTGATGTTCGAGGGCACCCCCACTTATCCGCAGCCGGATCGATTCTGGCAGATTATCGAGCACTACAGGGTATCTGTTTTCTATACGGCACCGACGGCGATCCGGGCTTTGATGCGTCTGGGCGAGCAGTGGCCCAGTCGCCATGACCTATCCAGCCTGCGGCTGTTAGGATCGGTAGGTGAGCCGATCAATCCAGAGGCCTGGATGTGGTACTACCGAGTCATCGGCAAGGAGCGTTGCCCGATTATGGATACGTGGTGGCAGACCGAAACAGGGGGCATTATGATCAGCGCGCTTCCGGGGGCGATTTCAACGAAACCCGGCTCCGCTTCCAAGCCATTTTTCGGCGTCGTTGCCGAGATCCTCAAAGAGGATGGCTCGCGCGCCCAGGTGAATGAAGGTGGGGCGTTGGTGATCACCGCCGCCTGGCCCGGGATGCTTCGCGGGGTTTATGGTGACCGACGTCATGAGCGGATAAAAGACGTGTACTTCTCGAAATTTTCTGGCAAGTATTTTACCGGAGATGGATGCCGCGTGGACGCCGACGGCTTTTATTGGCTGATGGGAAGGATAGATGACGTGATCAATGTTGCCGGGCACCGCATCGCAACGGCGGAGGTGGAAAGCGCTTTGGTCTCTCACGAATCGGTTGCCGAAGCGGCCGTCGTCGGGATCCCCCACGATATCAAAGGCCAGGCCATTTACTGCTTCGTCACCCTCAAGCAGGGTATTTCCCCTTCGCAGGACATTCGCAAAGCACTCATCAGCCATGTCCGAGAGGTGATCGGCCCGATTGCCACCCCCGAGAAGATTCAATTTGCCGAAGCGCTGCCGAAGACTCGATCCGGAAAGATCGTGCGCCGGATTTTGCGCAAGATCGCCGAAGGATCACTTAAGGATTTGGGAGACACGACCACCCTCGCCGATCCATCCGTCGCCGAGGTGTTGATGGCAGGAAGGCTTTGACGTCTCTAACCGGCTGCTGTAAAACCCCTCTTGGCTCAGGGTTCTGGGCGTTAGTATGGGGCAAGGGGCATGAGACAGGGGGCAGGGAAAGACAGGGTAAGAAATTCGAGATGAAGAGTACTACGGCTGGTTTTAAAATAAAGAAGAACGGCTTGCGGCTTTCAAAGTCCGCAGGGAGCTCTTATCAGTCCCCGTTCCCCCTACCCCCCGCCCCCTGACCCCCAGCGTTAGCCTTGAGAAAGCGGGTGTTTTTCCCTGGCGCTCCATCCAGCCTCTATGCCA
>JAHFGV010000017.1:0-27938 GCA_023247255.1 Candidatus Omnitrophota bacterium
GACCCAGGTACAATCGGTCGAACGCTGGCTCAATCATCGTCCGAGGAAGTGCCTCGGCTTCCAAACACCGGCGGAAGTCTTCAAGTCCGCGAGTGTTGCACTTGCTGGTTGAATGCGGCTTTCCTAAAAAACGGCTAACGCACCGTTTTTCATGAGTTTGAAAGATAGGTTCTTCCGGCTTTGCAGTGGGTAAAAGGAGCAACACTTCCCTCTCACCTTTGGTGAGAGGGATAGGGTGAGGGGAAGATAGAGAGTGAAGCCGATCCGATTGGCACATTCCCCTCCACCAACCCACCCTCACCCCGACCCTCTCCCTTTTTAGGGAGAGGGGGAAGAACACCCATGCTAATCCCGGAAGCGCCGAAAGATAAGCACATGATGAACGGCCTATCTTTTGACGAACTCAAACGCTGCGATTCCAGAAGCCGGTTCTGCATTCTTACGCAACGCACCCAACAGATTCTGGCACAGCAAGCCTGGGTGGCCACCTCGATTTTAAGCCGGATGGTGGGTCTACTCAGCCATGACCATCTCGATTCCGGCGAGGCTTTGATCATTCCTTCGTGTCAATCCATCCACACGTGGTTCATGCGTTTTGCCATCGATGTGGTCTTTGTCGATCGCGATGGGCATGTCGTAGGCCTGAAAGCAAATCTTCCTCCCTGGCGTCTGACCCCTCTGATATGGAGAGCCTGGGGGGTGGTTGAAATGCCCGCAGGCACACTTGCATCTGTTCATCTGGTTGTGGGGGATCGTTTGGTTGTGAAACCAACCCGTGGCGCATAGAGAGCAGGAATCTCGCCGTATGGGGTATGGTATTATAGGCTCCTTCATGGGCTGACTTTTCGACTTCTGCTTTACAAAAATTATCAAGGAAGACAAATGATAAAAAAAAATGCCAGATTTCCAAAGGTCATTAGCCGCATCACCCAGGTGTTGGCAGAGCGCTACCACCCGGATCAGATTATTTTGTTTGGTTCCTATGCCAGTGGCTTAGCCCGTCCCGATAGTGACATTGACGTGTTGATTGTCAAAGCGACCGATCGGCCGTTTTTTCAACGCCTGACTGATGTTCGCCGACTCGTTTCTGAGGTTCGCAGGGGCTACGCTTTTGAGCCTATCGTTGTAACTCCTCAGGAGTTGCGACGACGTTTGGATCGCGGTGACCAGTTTTTGAGTGGAATCATTGAGGAAGGACGGCTGCTCTATGCCAAGTAAGGAATCCCTGTACTACGCCGACTGGTTCAAGAAAGCCGATGAGGATCTTCAGCGTGTTCAGGCGCGTCTCGCAGAAGGGGACATTGAGGATGGTGCCTTTCATCTTCAACAAGCCGTAGAAAAGATGTTGAAGGGATTTTTATTGCGCCAAGGGTGGGGACTGAAGAAAATCCATGATCTTGAAGTGTTACTGGATGATGCTATGAAGTATGAAACATCACTTGCGGAGTTTCGTGAATTGACACAACAAGTCACCGGCTATTATCTGATCGAGCGCTATCCAACATTTGAGCAGACTCCTACACAAGACGAAGTAATCCAGGCGTATCGGCAAGCCATGTTATTAGCCAAGCGTCTTCGCCATGCCATCAACCAGGAAATAGAAAGATAGTTATTATCAGGAATCATTCCCGAAGCAACCCGCCGCCTGTTAGACACTCCGGCGGCCAGACTCCTGAATGCTATTGAGAAATTTCAGAGATTTTACTCTTGACAGGGTTACGGACCATCAGATAGACTTACTAGTATCCGTTGAGATTATTGACATCGACTGAGAAAGCAGGATCCTCGAAAGGGCAAACTCCGAGGAATCGGAGGGCGCAAAGCAACGGACCTGTACTGCCGTAGCCAGTGACTCGTCGCACGTGGCTTGCCAGCGGCGAGACACAAGCAACGAGCGACGGTAGTAAAGGTGGCCGTGCTGCCGAAAGGTGGCACGGCGATTTTGTTTGTTTTCGGTTTTGTTGACAATCGATTGACGTTGCATCCTCGAAAGGGCAAACTCCGAGGAATCGGAGGGCGCAAAGCAACGGGCCTGTACTGCCATAGCCAGTGACTCGTCGCACGTGGCTTGCCAGCGGCGAGACACAAGCAACGAGCGACGGTAGTAAAGGTGGCCGTGCTGCCGAAAGGTGGCACGGCCATTTATTTTTTGGAGTAAATCAGTAGTTTAAAAAACGAATTACCATGGAAAAGATCATTAGGTTTGGAGGCAGAGCGGGCACTGCTCAATTTGAATACTTCGTCGTAGCCACAGGAGTAGCCCTTGCCTCTCTTTGGCTTTGGAACAACGGCGAGTTTCAGGAGGATCTCAAGAAGCATTGGGAAGATTTTCGCACCCAGCAAATCGATGCCATCATAGGACCGTGAGAATTATATGAGAGTAGACGTTTGTGTTAAGTGTCATGTGTTATGTGTCAGGGACAGACTCTGTCAAGTTTCACGTGTCATGTGTCGTGGATGTTCCCACATCACACAGGGTTCATTACCCATTACACAGGCGTCCCGTTTGCATCGACGAAGAGGTCAGTCGATTCTTGAGTACGTAGTGCTCATTGCGGCGGTGGCTACCGGGGTGTCGCTGGCCGCCAATCTTGCCTATAAGGCCTTTGCGGAAAACGCCCAAGATGTCCAGAGCAAACAACTCCTCTTCTAACCTGTGTCATGTTTCATGTGTTATGTGTTATGGAACGACAGCAGACATGGGAAGTCTTTCATGACTCATGACACAGACGTAAGTACTGAATCTTAGAGCCATGACACATAAAACATGGATCAATCTACCATAACACAGGCGTCAGTCTTTCGTAGACGAGAGGGGCAACATGCGATTGAATGGGCGGTGCTTCTTTCGGTTGTGGTGATCGCCATTACGATGATGAAGGAATACATCTACGCTGCGATGAAGGCTTCCGCCAAGACGGTCGAGCTGCAGCTCAACGGCGCGATGCGGGACAACCGACCATGAATTGTAACGGTGCTGAGGGAAAGTAAGAATGTATTGTCGATTGTCGATTGTTGATTATCGATTGCATGGAATTGTCGATTGTCGATTGTCGATTGTCGATTGGCATTCCAATCTAAAATCTAAAATCGAAAATCGAAAATCCGTTGCTGACGTTAAAGGCCAGGCGGTGATTGAATACTTGGTGGTGGCGGCGGCTCTGATCGCTGCGATTATCGCTGTCCAAGGCGTCGTCCAGAGCCGATCCAGTCAAGTCATGGAGCAAGCGCTCAACAACATTCCGATAAACTGAGGGCTATAATGACTAGGTATTGTCGATTGTCGATTTTTGATTGTCGATTGCATGGGATTGCCGATTGGCATTCCAATCGAAAATCGAAAATCGAAAATCGAAAATCCGTCGCTGGCGTTAAAGCTCAGGCGACGATTGAGTACTTGGTGACTACAGCGTCCATTCTAGTCGTAATCGGCTGGCTGGCTGTGCAGCTTGGGGTGATTAACGTGCTCAGCCCCGGCAGCTTCGATGTGAAGGGGGTTACAGTTGTGACACCGGGTATTTCCCCTATTTTTGTGCCCAGAGGCAAGATATTCAAATACGTGAAGAACGTGGCCTATAGTCTGCGTGGTCAGGCACAAGCGATGCCAGCGGGATGGTTTAAATGAGGGAAAGTAAGAATGTATTGTCGATTATTGGAGGAAAAGTAAGGATGTATCGTCGATTGTCGATTGTCGATTGTCGATTGCATGGGATTGCCGGTTGGCATTCCAATCGAAAATCGAAAATCGAAAATCGAAAATCCGTTGCTGGCGTTAAAGCTCAGGCGACGATTGAGTATCTGCTCATCGCGGCAGCAGTTATCGGTGCCTTTTCGGCTTTTGCCCCGATGCTGAAGAGCCAAATGAATACCATCGACACGACGGCGATGAACAAGCTGACCGTTACAGACCCGGCACTCAATTACACGAGTGTGGTGAAGTACATCCAGAATGGTATCCCGAAGGATAAAGCGAAGCGAGATCAGATTCCATGAATAAGAGACAGACTGACAAGAGGCACACTGACGTATTGTCGATTGTCGATTGTCGATTTACGATTTTCGATTGGCAATTCAGATCCTCAATCGGCAATCGGAAATCGACAATAACATAAGGGAGTTGGTCTCTAAAAAAAGGAGGTGACATCGTAGAGGATAAAGGATGAGGATAGGTGAAAGGTGGACTCAAGAATGAAGCAGACGGATGGTATTTACGATAATAATAAGGAGAGGGGGGAAGAAAAATGGCGAAAGGGAAAGGGATGAAAAGCAAGTCCGGCCAGTCGATCGTGGAGTACCTGATAATTGCCACCGTGATCGTTGCAGCAGTTGGTGTAGCTTCGGCCACAATAAGCGCTACACTTGGCAGTAGTGTCTACGGTGCAGCGGACAAAAAGCTCGAGGATAGTAATCTCAACACAGCAAATGACGGCGACTGTCTAGCCACCGGCGTAGGTGCCGCAAAAGCAAAGTGTGTGCAGGATGACACCAACGAACTCATCGAGGAGGCTGTTTCGACGACTCGTCAATGATTGTCGCAAGAAAGACGTCAAATGAAAGATCGATAGGAGGTGAAGGACAATGAACCAGGAAAGACGAGGTCAGAGTATTGGAGAATACGCTATTTTATTTGCGATTGTTTTAGGTGCGGTCGTTGCCATGCAGACCTATGTTCGTGACCGGCTTGCTGGAGCGATTAAGGCCAAAGCCAACGTGTTTGCTGGCGGTGCTACAGAGGCGTTGGAGCAAACGACGCACAGCGTGCAAACGAGCACGGCGGACATGGTTGTACCGGCTAAGGGATCTGTGACATCAGATTCGCAAGCTTCGCAGCATACTGTCAGTCCACGGTAGGGAGTTTCGTAAAAACCTGGTAATAAGTAAGGAGGTGACACAATGATTCACAATCGATACGGACAGGTAACGATAGAAGTAGCCGTTCTCTTTACGTTTGTGGTAGGGGCATTGATCTTCATGGGGTTCTACGTGCAGCGGGCCGTGCAAGGGGCCATGAAGGGAAACTCTGACTCCTTTGGCCAGCAGTTTTCCCTGAATACAGCTTTTAGGTCAGTCAGCCAGGCGGGATCCGACGCAACTGCGACTGCGACCGATACCGATAGCTGCACGAAGTATAGCCATGGGCTTGGGGTCGATCTGAATCAGGATGGGGTGGTAAATGACGCTGACAAGAACGCAACTTTCGATGGTCGGCCACCACTCCTTCCAGACGATGCAACTGACTGTACGAAAGCACTCGTGGCCGATGGGACGACGGGGACGGCACCGACACCTAGAAATTCGATTGACGATAGTCTGCTGACTCCAGGTACCCTTCCGGAGTAGCATTCCGGAGACATGATAACGAAATGAGTTAGAGAAAGGTGCTTTAGTCTAAACAGAAGGAGGACAAGACGGGCAGATGCCAATAACTACGGTGTCTGCCCGTTTTTGTTAAAAGCAGGTGATAGGTGTTAGGTGAGAGGTGATAGATCATGAGGAAAGAAGATGTTTGTGTCATGTTTTATGGCGCTTTCGGGTTTAGCATGGGCATACTCTCCCCCTCTCCCTTTTTAGGGAGAGGGTTGGGTGAGGGTGGGTTTGTGGAGGGAATATGGATTACCCGGAGAGGCTTCACTTTCCATCTTCCCCTCACCCGTTCCCTCTCCCCTTTGGTGAGAGGGAAGTGTTGTTCCTTATTATTAATTACCCACTGAAAAGCCGGAAGAACCTGTTTTATGAGTCACGAGTCACGGATGAGAGGGACGGCTTAAGGTTCAGGGATATTCAGATCGCGGCAAATCTTGCGGGCAAGGAAATCGTTGACTTCACTATGTCGAGGCACTGATGAAGTGTCGTTCGTTTGTGGGTTCCAGTAGATGGAGTGGCGAGCTCCTTCACGCAGGAGACGGCAGCCATGAGCCTGCAGATGGTGAAGGAGTTCTCTGCGTTTCATTCAACGAGCACAGATATCGGCTCTTCAATGGTTTCTTTGGCGGTTTCTTTGGCATGGGTTCGATGAGCGAGGGTTCGGTTGGCTTCCAACACAAGGATGAGCGCCTCTTTCAGGTTGCGCTTGGCTTCGGCCAATGTCCGTCCTTGGGTATTCACACCAGGGATTTCCTCAACGTAGGCAACGTACCATTTGCCTTTCTTGGTATAGATAGCCGTAAATTGACCGATCATAACGATGACACTATACCCAAGCGGTCTATTGCTGTCAACCCCGCCATTACGCCTGTCGGCGATTTCAAGGGACAAAGCGAAGCATCGGGGGGGCGACAGAGTAGTGCGACAGCCGATGGGTGAGCGGGATGTCGCCCTACTCGAAGCGGACTTGCCGGTGCCACAGGCTCATCCTGTGGGGCTCTACAAAACCCTGAATTTTGATTCCATACGTTGATGATGAACAATCGACAATCGACAATCGACAATCGACGATCACTCAATTGGCTCAATCGACGCGGTCAGGCCACCTTTGAGTTTACGGTGCTGATGACCTTTGTGGCGGCCGGGATCATCTATATGGGTTTTTACGCGCAGCGCGCCCAGCAGGGACGCGTGAAGAACTCTGCCGACAATTTGGGCAGTCCGTTCTCCAGCCTTCCGACCGAAGGCCTTTCGTGGTCGTCGTACCGCAAGTCTAGAACCAAGCTGGCCAAGAAGGTCGTGCTTTTGGAAAATGACACGGAAGAAATCAAGGATGATTGGGAGACGACAACCAGCTGCTCCCGCTTTGCCCATGCGCTGGCGGCCGATCGTAACAGCGATGGATTTGCCGATGGCTTCGAGCTTCCTTACCTTAAGCCGACGGACCCCTGCGATCCTCCTGAGCCGAAGAAAATAACGACGATCGACTGCACAACGGTTGCAGGATTACCGGATCCGAATTGTTCGTGATGAGAGGAAAAACCCATTTAGTACTAACAGCATACGCATTTTCGATTTTTGATTGTCGATTTTCGATTGAAAGTGCGTGATGACATCTGAGGAATTAAAGAGAAGAACCAAACAATTTGCACTGAGCATGATTACTTTGGTTGAAGGACTCCCGAAGGGGAAAACGGCGGACATTATTGGGCGGCAACTCTTACGGTCTGCCACATCTGTCGGGGCACACTACCGTGCTGCATGTCGGGCACGATCGCAAGCAGATTTCATCTCCAAGATTGGCGTTGCAGAGGAAGAAGTGGATGAATCCGCTTACTGGTTAGGATTGCTGTGTGAGGGACAAGTTATAAAACATGATCGCATCGCTTCATTGCTCAAGGAGGCCAACGAGTTAACTGCTATTTTCTCTGCTTCGGAGAAGACTGCAAGGGAACGTCGTAGCTGGCGTCAACATCAAGCCGTTTGTTCGGTGTAGTTATCGGCAAGCATACACTTTGGTTGTGTGAGATGAGCAATCGAAAATCGAAAATCGAAAATCGAAAATTTCTAAGATTCCTGACGCGACGGGGTCAGCAGATTACGGAATACACCTTCATGGTGGGCATGGTGGTGGGTGTGGCCGTAGTCATGCAGGGCTACATCGAGCGGGCGGTTCAAGGAGGAATCGAAGGGGTCCGTCAGGGCGTTCTGCCGGATTTACCTCCGGATCCAGAGATGGAAGAGATGAAAAAACAATACGGACCGTGGCGGACCGTTGCCACGGAAGACAGGGCGACGGATATCGTCTCATTCGTTCAGGAGAGCCAAGCTCCGGATCCTACCCTCACCACCGATGCTGACGAGCTTAGCAAGATCATTGGATCGGCGGTTACTGTGACGGACGATCAACTGGCGACGCTGACTTCGGATATCAGCGCTATCAGCACGCAGACACCGGTGACGGATATCAAAAATAGCCTGATAGGCGTCTTCTATCCCACCGTCGCCAATCCCGAAAAGGATCTCACCGACGATCAGAAGAAATGGTTGGATTCCCAATCCCAGGCCATTTATAACGGGATCGTGGCAAGCGGCCCACAGGTAAACGTGATCACGACACAGACGGATACGCAAATCACCGGATTCAACAAAACATTCAACTACTTCCTCACCCAGCCTTACGGGCCCTATACTGACTTCCTGCACTATGATGATGAAACCAACCTTCTATCTTTGGAAGATCTTATCAAAAAAATAGGTGTGGACGATGACTATGCCAAGCAATTGCGCCAGAAGATGGAGGGATTGCTGAAGGAAGGCAAAGCAGAAGAGGTTCTTCAGGAAATGAGGCAGGAGTTGAAGAAATGGAAAGAGCGATTTCCCAAGGAGCTTGAAGGCGATTCCCCGGAGATGGCTAGGTACCTTGGCGATCTCAGGGATATCGGTGAGATTGTGGGAGACGTCAAAATCTATGATGAGGATGGATTGATTCTCATCACCGAGCTGGATCGGGACAGAGACGGAAAAGCAGATACGACGGTGACGTTCATCGTTGAGGATCTGGTGGACAAAGCACAGATGGTGGAGGATCTGCTTGAGGCTTTGGATTTTTACGCCGCCCTGAAGGAGGCGATGAAGTCCCAGCCGGACTTTTACCAAGGCTTGGATGATCATGCGCGTAAGCGCCTGTTGGAGGATTTCCGAGCGTTGAAGAAGTTGCTTGAGGATTTGGGTTATGCGATTTCCGAACAAGACGCCCAGGAGCTTGAGGAATTGTTAAGTGCCAAGCAAGAGGAAACAGGAGGCGGGTTCTTCGCGCAGTTCAATCAGCGCTGGGGACGTGTGAAGCGTGGGCTTCGGGAATATCAAGATCTCTACCTTGGCCCCTCGAATCCGGGAATGGATGAGGATGTTAAGAATAAGAAACAGAAGGACCAGAAACAATCGCCTGACGGAAGAAAGCTTAGCAAGCTCAAGCTCGCGCTCAAGGATGAGGAACAAGAAAAGCTCAGGCAGGAGTTTTGGAAGAAGCTTTTGCCCCCTGACGTGGAGCGATCGAAAGAATCCATGAAGAAGATCAAGGACGAGGAGGTAATGCCCGTCCCCGGATACGCCCCAGAAAGCCAGAAGAAACTCAGTGAGAAAGATAATCTTTCCGTGGATAAATTGAATGAATGGTTAAAACTGAACAAAGAGTCAGACTTCCCGATACAGGCGGAAGGCAAAATCTTCAGCCGGATCGGCAAGCTTCCAGAGTCCTACATCAGCTACAAGCGTGAACGACCATTGAGCGGAAAGGATCTTGATAAATACACAGAGCGCCTGGAGTCTTTGATCCAAGAGTTTCGCGAGAAGATGCAGAAGATCGCCAAGCGGCTCAAGGAAAAGCAGACCGATAGCGCATCCGGACTTGCAGGAGAACTGGAAGGAATCCTCAAAGACCTTCAGGCGGTGGATTCTAAAGAAGGTCCAGTGGAGATGGCTGCTTCCGATTTGGATGCGATCGCTGGGAAGTTGGAGAAACAAATCGAACGCTTGGATCCTCACAAGCGTACTCAGCCAGGGGCAGCCGGGGAAGACGAATCTATTTGGGTCTCATCCGAAGGACGTAGCCACGCCGATGAAGCCGCTAAGCTTGTGAAAGAATCGCGCGAAGTTTTAAAGGCGACAGAGAAGTTTGAAAAACTTAAAAGCGCGCTTCGCGAGCTTATGAAAGCTTATCGGTCTTCCAGACGACCGCTGATCTCTGAGCATCTGTTTTTATCTAATCTGGATGAAGAACTCAAGAAGGATGCAGCTGAGAAACTTGAGGAAGCATTCCGTGCGCTGAATACTTATCCACATGATAACCCGGAGACTGTGCTTGCACAACAGGGCGTCGATTTAGAGGAAGTGGATAATGTGGTGGATGAGCAACTCAAAAGACTGGATACGTATCGGGAACAGGCTGAAACAGCGGGCCTTGGGGATGAGGAATCCATTTGGCTTTCGAGTGAGCTGCGTAGCCATGCCGATAAAGCCCGTGAGTTTGTGGCGGACTCGCGCAAGTCTTCTGACGCCAGAGTGAAGCTTGAAAAACTTAAAAGCGCGATTCGTGAGCTTATGAAGGCTTACGAGCTTTCGGAACAACAACTGGTGCGTGATGATGAGGCTTTATCTGTTCTCAATCAAGAGATCGAGAGTGTGGATGAGAGACTTGAGGAAATAGCCACGCCTTTGACTTCCCAACAGAGGCTGCAGCGTTTGGAGGAGATCGATGCCAGGCTGACGCTTGTGGCTGCTGCGGTAAAAGATGAGCTGAAGGAGCGAGGGGAGGGTTCTGCGGCACTTGAGGCTGTGCAAGATGAGTTTGGCGTCGAAGGGCTTCTGGATACGTCTGAGCAGATTGTGATCGAGTCGGCGAAGGAGCTTCAAGCGGGAGAGGTTCTGCAATCCGGTAAGAAGAAAGAGAATTTGGATCCTGAGGAACGGATCAAGCGAATCAAACAAGCCGCAGCCAAGCTGGATGCGATTTACAACAAGAAGCTAAACAATCGAAAGCAGGGTGTGGAAGGGCTAGCCAAAGAGCTGTATAAAGAATACCAACAGGCTGCAGAGCAGATCACCAAAGACTTATATGAGTCGGCCAAGAATCTAGAGAAACAGATGGGGCTTGGGCGTCGGCCGACTAGCCAGCGAGAGCGTGCCGTCAACCGGGGCGTCGGAGGCCTTGAAGATCGCGCTTCGGTGCGGCCTTCAAGCAAAGCCCAGCAACATGGTGATAATGCCCAGAAACTCTTGGAAGAATCTCGCTCGCTTTCCAAGACGAAAGAGAAGCTTGAAAAACTTAAAAGCGCGCAACAGGGGTTGGTCAAGGCTTATGAAGCCTGGAAACAAAATCGCGGAAGCGCGCTCAAAGATTCTGCAGCCGCAGACAAAGAAATGGAGCAATTAAATCAACTGCTGCGCGAGATTTCAAAAGCCGAGGCTGTCTCTGGGCATGTGGACCAAGCGCTGACGTTGCTTGAAGAAGCAAGGACCGCGAAGGATGCCACCCAGAAGCGTCAGAAGATGGAGCAAGTGACTGCCGAATTGGAAAGCGCCTATGGACGTCTGATCGGCGATGCAACGAAAGAGCTTGGGCAAGCAGCGAAGGATTTAATGGACCAGAACCAGGAGGATGACCATGCACAGAATGCTTTGAAGTTGCTGCAAGAATCGCGCGAGCTCACCCGCACCGATGACAAACTCAATAAACTTAAAGAGGTTGTTGGAGAACTGAATCAAGCCTATGAGGCGTGGGGAGGAAAAGTCCAAAATGAGGAAATGTCTGTGGCCGAAGTGGCGATCCAGACCTTGAGTGAGAGCGGCTTGGGACTTTCCCAGGATGCTCGGGAGCGCCTGGACGATGCCTCGACGTCTTTAGACAAGGCAAAGGGCGCAAAGACTCAAGGTGAGCAACGTCGCTATCTCGGACAAGCCCTGAGTGAGCTGGAGGCGGCCTATCATCTGTGGGAGCAAGGGATTTTGCAGGATCTGGGCGAATCGAAAGATGCGCTGAAGAAATACGATGCTGTGTGGGACAAGCACGAGTGGATTGGGCAATTGGAAGATGCCTTGGGCTTGCTGAAAGGCACAGGGGGCGGTCCGGAAAATCGAGCCGAGAAACTACAAGCCTCCGCAAAGCGATTAGAGAAAGCCTATCAGAAGGTATTGGAAAAGCAGTGGCAGGCGATCGCAAAGGCTGCGAATGAGCTGAAGCGCAGGAAGGATCTTTCCAAAGAGGAAGATTCTCATGTGGCGAAGGTGCTTGAGTGGCTCAAAGAAGCGGCTTCCACCGAGGACTTGAAACAACAGTATGAAAGCCTAAAGCAAGCGGCCGATGAGTTGGAAGCCGGATATGAAGCAGCGGGAAAAAACCTCGAAAGGACTTTGGATCAGACGGCGAGCTTGACTGCCGAAGGCCTCAGGGCGCGTGAAAATCTGCTTCCCAAAGAACTCCAAAAGGATGTGGAGAAGGCTTTGTCTGTGATCGAAGACGTTGAGACACTCTCGAAGGAACGGGCAACGCTTGGGCGGTTTCAACAGGAGCAGGAAAAAGCCAGCCGCGCGGCTAGTGGAGCCTCAGAGGCAACAGCGAAGGGCCAACAAGCCATCGATCGGTTTGGGGCTCCTGCAGAGACGCTAAAAAAGGCGAATGAGACGCAAGCGCTTGAATGGAGCTCCCATGCGGATGGAGATCTTGTCGAAGATATGATGGCTGAGACTCAGGTTGAGATTACCTCCAAACGCAACTTCAGGGCGTTTGTCCTTGAGGATCCGACGAAGCCAGGAGCCGAACCAACCGCTGCCGAGCAAGAAGATAAAGATAAAATTGATAAACTTCGTCAGGAAAAAGAACAGACGCTCAACGAGCTTTCCACAAGTTTCGCAGTGCTTCCCTTGCTTGACGGATCATCCATGGGACAGATGCGCATCGACAAAACCTCATCCGTTATCAGTGAGGCCGTCAGAGGGTTTCAAGAAAAAGGAATCGTCCTTGAGCATGCAGAAGACATCAAAGGCAAAGCCAAGGAGGCGCACGATAAGCTCATGAAGGCTAAACTGAGTAAGGCTGATCCCAAGGCTGATCCCACAACAGCCGAAGCGTTTATCCAAGAAGCGGTCGCTGCGCTCAACGAAGCATACACCTTACTGAAAAAGGACGTCGAGGCCTATTACGACAAGCAGATCGCCCAGATTGAGGGTACTAACCCGCAGAAACAACGCGCCGAAAATTTGAAGGCCCAGGCTTTCCAGGAAAAGATGAAAAGCCTTCCTGCGGCCGAGATGGTCAAGATGGAGGATTTGCATGGAAAGAGGCGTCTGGGTGTTACCCACTTCGACGTTAGCGCAGGACAGATCTCGGATGCCAAGCTGCAAAAGATGATCGGTGCCGTGCGCTTCCAGAAAGGCGGCTACATGAGTCCTTTCGACCGGCGGGTCTACGATTTGGAAAACATTTCGGGAGCCCTTCCGGCCCATCAGTTCATCGCATTACTTTTGCTCAAGGCCCTAGGGGATTCGCAAGAAGGACCAGCCAGGGATCAACGCTACGAGTGGGCCGCGCGCATTTTGATGAATCCCTCGGATGAAAAACATGTGGAAGGGATTCTGAATGAGGCAGGAATAAAGGATCCAGCCAAACGGCGACGAGTGACGAGCGGCATAGAACGGCTTCTAAAAGACACCCGTGTTCTGATAGCTGCTAATGATCCAGTTTTTAAGGAAGTGGATGCGCTTCTTGCTAAGGAAAAACCAAATCTTGACGATTCGAAGCGCCAGACCCTTACTCAAAAGTTGATTTCAGCCTCCACGCGATCTGATCAGATGTCTATTCTTAAGAGCACCGGTATCGGTATCTCCGAGAAACGCTCGCAGGAGCTGCTCAATGAAATCGACGGTTTTGTGCGGGAATCAGCGATCGAAGAGGACAAAGAAGACGAACACCCGTTTGTCCACCCTGAGGCGCAGGAGCTGGAGACAGCGCTTGAGAATCCTGCATTCAATCTTTCGAATGATAAAGAGGCTCGCCATGAATTGACGAAGAAGCTTTTCAGATATGCCTATGGCGATGATTCTCTTTCAAAACAGCTCACAGAATCAGGAATTACCGATCCCACTCTTCAAAAAGTCGTCATCGCGCAGGTGAATAAGGGGCTGCAGAAAGCCAAGGATCGCCTGATCAAAGAGGACGCCGGTGCTTTGACTGATCCGATGTCCAAGGTGATGAGCGAGCTTGTCAAACAGAAGGAAGATGAAGAACGAAATGACTTGACTGCCCGGTTGATCACCGAGCCCCAAAAAGCGCCAGCGCGGCTCACTGAGGCGGGCATTACTGACTCAAAGAAACAAGACGCGATCATCACCGCTGCAGCCCGTTCCAAGAAATCGCTGTTTCACTACTATGACGAAGCAGTTAAAAGACGAGGTCAGTTAGGTGCCCTATGGATAGCTGGGGTGACTGAGTCACAGGTGATCTCCTTATCCCAGGGTAGAGGGCCTGGGTTTTCGGGACGGATTCAGGTTCCTCAAGTATCCGGGGGAAGACCCCAGCCAGGCACTAGTCCGAGTCTTAAGGATTCCTCTGGATTTTCTCACGAACCCAGGAGTCGAAGAACCCGTCCTCCTCGGGTGATTCCACAACCGGTCGAAATCAATTATCAGAAGCTTTTCGACGAAGCGGTCAAGGACATGAAGAGTTCAGATCCAAACGTCCGAGTCAATGCCGTTAAGAGTCTGCATATGGTTGCAATGAAAGATCCCAAGAAAGCGCTCAAGCCTTTGCTGGAAGCCCTCAAGGATTCGGATGAAAAAGTCCGCTCGGAAGCGGCCAGTCGGTTTTATCTTTTCGGCCGGTCGGAAGACTCGGCACAGGAGGCGATCACAGGACTCTCGGATCTGCTCAATGATAAAACCCTAGATCCGAAGTTACGTAAGGAAGTACGTAAGGAAGTGACGCCACTTTTGGATCAGTTGCGACGCATCGATACCTTCGGTAAGGCGATTGAAGATCTGTATTCGAGCGAAGATCCGAATGCCCGACTCAATGCCGTTAAGGGTTTGAAGGCCATCGCTGCTTACGATCCCAAGAAAGTGCTTGATGGTTTGGTGAAAGCTCTCAAAGATTCCGATGCGGCGGTTCGCGCAGAGGCTGCTAAAGGGTTTGATGTGATTTTCGGTCGTTCGGAGGATTTAAAAACAGAGGCTATCGCAAGCCTAGAGAGTTTGGTTGAGGAGCGCAAGGAAGTGAAACCACTTTTGGATCGGTTGCGACGGATTGATCCTGCAACTGCCGCCTCCGCTTTCGCAGGGTCTTCCGTCGATACAAGGCCAGAGGCTGATCGGCGAACCGCAGGCATTTTGGTTGAAGCGTTGGAAGATAGAGATGCCGGTGTTAGCCTTGCGGCTGCGACTACATTAAGAGGGATGGGTTCGGTTACTGTTGCACCGCTGCTTGAGCTTGCGGCGGACCCAAGCAAGCCCGAAGAGGTGCGCGAGAAGGCCTTCACCTTATTGGTTCAGATCGGCATGATTGATGCGGGGTTGTCCGAGACACCGACGCTGGATGCTTTGATCGAAGCTTTAAGCGATCCACGATCCTCTATCCAGGAAGTGGTGATGGATGTTTTATCTCAGATCGGCGAGCCAGTTGTTGGAAAGTTGATTCATGTCCTGAGCCATTCGAAAGTAGAAACCCGTATCAAAGCAGCCGAGGCCTTGGGTTGGATTGGTTCGGACATCGGACTTGATGCAAAGGCGATCGACGGGCTCATCCAAGGTTTGCAGGATCATGATCCAGGGGTAAGGGCCCAGGTGGCAGCAGCTCTCGGTGCCATGGGTTCTGCCCGCTCTCTTGAGGGCAAGGTCATCGACGCAATCGTCGCTGGCCTGGGGGATACGGATACGGAGGTTCGGGCTAAAGCGGCTGAGGCGTTGGGACGTGTAAGCGGACGTAACAGCTTGGATGATCGTGCCATCCAAGCGTTGGCTGGGGCGTTGAAGGATTCAGATTCAAACGTTCGTGACAGCACCCAGCAGGCCTTGGGGATCGTCGGAAAACCTGCGATTGGAACGTTGATTGGTTTTCTGCAGGATTCCGATGAAGATGTCCAGAAACGAGTCGGTGATGTGCTGACGCAGATTGGACATCCAGCCGTAGCATCCTTGCTCGATGCCCTGAAGCAGAGTCCCTCGGTACAGGCGCGCCGACATGCCTTGGCGTTGATCGCTAAAATCAGCGGCGCGACCGACAGCAGGGAAGCTGTCCCAGGAATGATCGAGGCTCTCAAAGACGCGGACGCCTCGGTTCGTACCGGGGCGATTGCTTTTCTAGGAGGGATTAAAGCGAACGAGGCAGTGGATACGTTGAGGCGTATGGTGACTGGCGATTCCGATGCCACCGTCCGCGCTTCTGCCGCCGAGGCATTGGGAAAGATTGGAAACAAGGAGGCTGTGCCATCGTTGATTGAAGCCCTAAGCGATCCCGATACGCGTGTGCGTGCAACGGCAACCAGCGTCTTGGGAAGACTCATCGATCGGCAAGCGATAAAGACACTTAAGGCCTCCGGTGATCGACGGGTGATTCCAGCCTTGGTTGAGGCGCTGCGGTCAGACTCAAGTCCAGCCGTTCGTGCAGAGGCAGCCAAGGTATTAGGCAGTCTTGCCACGACTGACGACACAGAAGCGGTGAATGCGCTGTTGGAAGCGATGGGGGATCAGGACCCAACCATCAGCGTTGCCGCGCAAGAGGCCTGGCCTAATCTGACTCTACCAAAATCCACTCCTCAGCCTCCTACAGCCGAATCGAACCAGACTCAGCTTCCTCCGTTACAAGAAACGTTGAAACAGACGCTTCATCAGCATCCCGATCCTCAGATGAGAGCTCAGGCGGTAGCCGACTTGGGGCGTCTGAGGGGTGCGCAAGCGGTGGGTGATCTCATCCAGGCTTTGGGAGACGACAGCCGTATGGTGAGGGAGCAAGCCGTTGGGGCTTTAGTGAAAATCGGCCCAGCTTCTGTCGGCTCGTTGATCGAGGCTTTGCATTCCGGTGATGCCCTCGTCTGGGCTTCTGCGGTTGAGGCCCTGGGCCAGATGGGAGAATCTGCAATCGGGCCTCTTATCCAAGCCTTGGGAAGCGAGGATGTAGCGGTGAGCTCAGGCGCTACCTGGGCGCTGATGGATATTGGAAAACCAGCCATCGGATCATTGAGCCGGGCCCTGGCAGGAGGCGATGCCCGCAGCCGAATTGCCGCTGCATGGGTTCTGGCTGAGATTGGAGAACCTGGGGATCAGCGGCAAGCGGTTTATGCCTTGCGTGAAATGATGCTGGATCCGAATGTGGAGATTGCTGTTGCCGCTGGGGATGTGCTCCGAGAAATCGAAGGGGCAGGTTCCAGTTGGCTGGCATCCATTGCAGCGGCGGTCGTTCTTCGACGAGGAAATGAGATTCATATCGATCTTGACGGTGATGCCCGACAAGACAGACGGGTTCTTTCAGAAATCCGCAAACTGAAAACCTCGGATGCCGATGACCGGGCCAAGGCTGCCAAAGATCTGGGTGACATCAAAGACGAAGCAGCGGTGCCCGCTTTGGTTTCTAGCCTGTTGCATGATGGAAGCGCCAAGGTCCGCGCGGCCTCGGCCAAGGCGTTGGGTGAGATCGTCATAGGAAAAGGAATGGTCGTTGTCTTGCTGGATGCGATGATCAACGATCCGGACAAAGATGTCCGCAAATCGGCTGAAAAAGCGATGGCAGACGTGGGTAACGCTCTTTCCAAGATCCCCGCTATTCCTCGCCTGCGCTCAGATGGGGGGCCTTGGAGCGAAGGATGGAGCAAGCCTATCCGTTGGACGTCGGGTGCTGTGGGAAAAGTCGTAGGCTCAAAGACCGGCCGGGCGATTGTTGAAGGTGTGGCTGAGGTTGCGATCGGCGCGGATGCTTGGGCAAACCATGGTCGCCCACAAAAAGGAGCAACCCCTCTGCGCCGTGCTGCACTGCATGCCGTCCTCGGACACTTCATGTCTCAGGTTCGAGAAGCAGAGCTTGACGATCAGACGACGCAGACTCCAGGCTCGAAACCTACGATGAGTGGCTCATCGCCCGTGACTCCTGACTCGCAAACTCCCACAGACCTCACACCTGCCACCGCTCACCTTTCACCTGACACCTCACCTCAGCACACAGCAATCAGCATACGGCAGACTTTCGACTCAGAACCTACGATGAGTGATTTGGCGCTTGCGGCTGATGACTCGCAGACTCCCACTGACGCAGTGACGTCACCCCTGACGACTCACAGGCCCGAGCCTGCTTCCACGAACGCGCCTGATGTGACGACTCCCACCGCTGAAGTGCGGCTTTCCGATAAAGCCGCTCACCTTGAGCCTAGAGCATTGGGCCAGTCAGAATCGGGGACGGTTAAGATGATTCAGACCGAAGTGAACGACACCCTCAACGCCATGGGGACTGAAGGCTCTAATCGTCAGCAGAGAATCGCAGTCCTTGCTTCCCTGATGGGGACAAGGCCTGAAGTCAGATCGGCGATGAAACAGGCCTTGAGTAGCGGCAGCGCAAAGAAACGCATGGAAGCCCTGGAAGTTTATGGCATGGCAGGGACGGACGATTCTCTGGTCATTCAGAAAATTCAAAATATGTCCCGAGCGGATCCAAAGGGTCCAGTCAAATTTATCGCCGTTCAAGTGGATGCGAGACTCAGAGGCCAGAGGTCCCTTTCGAATTTACGAGCTGCTGCGTCATCGACGCGCGAGCGGGATTCTCAGGTAAGCGGGGTAGCGACTCAGATTCTGAAGAGTCACGAAGAAGGGCCCACCGCCATCGGTCGCGATGGGTTTGCCCTCAGGTCCCCGGATGATACCAATCCGTTGAGTGTGACAGACATGGGGTTTGTCAATCCGCCCCGGCGCGAACAAGTGCTTCCCTCCGATATGAAGAATGTGTCAACCCGCATGGGTTCTTTGAATGATCATCTTGAGAACCTAAAGACAGAGGGAAGGCCGAGGGACGCTTCAATTGCCGCTTTGAAGATCATGGCCAGTTCTCCATCGAGCGGCAGTATCGTCAGGGACAGGCTCACCCAAGCCTTAAAGAGTGGAAACGCAAAAGCTCGTGCAGCAGCCGCAGAGGTGCTTGGCTCTGTGGGGGCTCAAGAAGCGGCATACGAATTGATCAATAGACTTGGGGATCATGATCCTCAAGCGCGATCGGCGGTCGTTACCGCGTTAGGCCAAATCGGTCAAGTGGCGACCGGCCAAGTCAAAGAAGACATCGTTCGCGCCCTGCGAGGGGTGCTGGGCAAGGATCTCAATACGACGGGGTATACGCAGCCTGCTCGTCGAGCAGCGCCGGTGAGAAGTGGCGATGCGTTGATGGTTGGCCGCACAGGCGGCATTCCTTCTTCCCAGGCTGCATCAGAGAGCACCCGAATCTCAAAGGGCGCTTATATCAGGCGATTCGGGACAGCTAAGGGATATCGAGGTGAAACATCTCCGAGTCAGTCGGCGGCATCAGCCCTCGATCGGATGGGTGAATCCAGCACCCCGAACCTTTCACCGAGCACCGCACACCTTTCACCCCACACCTCTCGTCAGACAGCACACAGCACACAGCACACAGAAAAGACGCAGACGTCAGTTGATGGTTCTTCTGCCTCTCGTTCTTCATCTTCCATGACACATGACACATCACACATGACACAGACATTAGGCGCAGATAGACGTGGAGGTCGTTATCACAGGCCTCAGCACACATCCCGGGACGATCGGTTCCCATCAGACTCAAGCGGTCAAGACGCATGGATGACCGGCGCCATCGGCCGAACGAATAGACTCCCAGGTTCTTCATCCGGCTCTGAGACGACGCCCAAGCCATCTCTTGGCGCACACATCAGGAAATACGGCACAGCGAAAGGATACGAAGGGGATTCCCCGTCCCCGTTTTATCGGTATCAGAAGACCGCAGACCGCAGGCCGCAGGTTTCAGACTCAAAACCTGCGAGCGGGTCAGGAGTCACGAGCGACGAGCGACGAAGCGCGAGTACCCCTCACCCGCGATCCAACGGATACCAGAGGCAGATTCAGGAAAATAGATATGCCATGATTCGTGGCGCCGCCGCCTACGGTTTGGATCGAATGGGTGAGTCTCCGACGGCAATCGTCAATGGCGTCGTGACCCGGCCCCCTTCGGATCGTTCGGGAATCAGCCAGAGGGATAAGCTGCTCCTATCGGGAGCGGCTAAGGGACTGAGATTGCGTGAGGGGGTCGTTCCAGGAATGAGAGTGGTGCGGCCTTCTTGGCTGAAGCTGACGGTGGAAGAAAACGTGAAAGCCCTATCCAACGAGCGGGTGCGTGCTGAGGGAATCGAAGCGCTCGTTGCGATTGGCAATGGCGAAGCCATTGATCAATTGAGGGAGTTCTTGATGGAGAAAAGAGGCAACGCCTATGAGCGTGCCGCGGCGATCATCGCACTGGGCGGTATTGGTCCCAAGGTGACCGAGTATGAGCGCCAGTCATACGATGGGCGCAAGAACGGCCGCACCATTGTTCAGGAACTCATCAAAGCACAAGAAGATGCTGATCCGCGCGTTCAAGAAGCGGCCAAATGGGCCTATGGCCGGATCACCGGTTCGATTACCGATTCAGGATATGGGATCGTGCCATCGGATGAACGCGCAGAATTCGTTGATAGTTGGAAGGTTCGATCCAGTTCCGTTCCTGCAAGGCCAGGCGATGACGTAACGCACGCCCCTCCCACGAGGACTCCGCGCGTTCGGTGGAATTCCGACGACACAACCTCAACAGGGTCGTGGAAAGTCAAGCTCGATCCTCAGGATGTTCCAAACCTGCCCAGGAACTCTACGCCAAGAGAGCCTGGCGATTCCAAAAAGCCGACGTGGATAAGAGGCTCGCAGCCTGAGGATCAAAAAACAGGTCCCGTTAAAGGCCTGCACGAGCAAATTCCTCAACGATCCCAAGACTACAGGGTTCCTCAGCGCCGATCTTCACAGACGAGCGACGAGCAACAAAACACGAGTCTTGCTCCCCTAACACCGCGCACCCCTCCTGCCGTGATCATGATCAAACCCAAACCTGCCGGGATCGTGATCGAAGAAGGCAAGATCTGGAGCGAGGACATCAGGCATGATCCGCCGGGTGATTCCGGTGGGACAGATAGTCCTTCTTCTCAACAAACTCAATCCCCCCGTTACAATTCACGTAACGGCATCCAGATTTACCATCCTGAAGAAGATTCCAGACCTGGGCTCTATCCTGCTCAAATCAGCGGTTTGGCCCTAGAGGAGATTAAGATTGCGGAAGCTCCGACTTCAGACTCAAAGTCTACGATTCCTGACTCGTCGCTTGTGACTCGTGACTCGCATTCCATGACACCTGACACAGCAAACATGACACGAACCTCAGTCGTTGATGATGAACAATCTAGCACCTCTCCCCTTTCACCTGACACCTTAGGTCTGCGGTCTGTTCAATCCGCAATCCGCAATTCGCAATCCGAAATAATGACGATGCCTCCCATCATCGACTCAAAAGATACCCTCGATGTCGATCACCCAGCCTTACCTGTTGTAGTCACCGGTGTCACAGAGCCCTTTGTCCCGCGTGAAGAAGTCTTGCCGCATCCACCGCTAGCCGTTCAGAGTCAGAAGCCAACAACCCTGACTCCTCGCAAGTCTCCTTCGAGTCCGACTCAAGTTTCCACACCGACGCAAGGACTGAGCTTTCACATGAATGCGGATGCAAAGACTTCTTATGAGAAGGGACTCGAACAAGCAGGTAAGGGTCAAACTTCAGCAGCCATCGATTCCTTATTGAGAGCGGCCCAACAAGCGTCCCAACAGACAAAACAACCGGCGGCCGCTCTTGGCAAAATCTTCTTCGCCCTGGCGGAGTTATCTAAGAAGCGCGGCGATACTACAAGCGCAGCGGGGTTTTATCAAAAAGCTGCCGACGCCGGTCGCCAAGCCCTTCAAGATCAAGAAATCGAAAGAGATCCTTGGGTAATCGAAGCCCATTTTCAGGCAGCGAAAATGCTGACCGATGCAGGAGAACCAGGGGAAGCGCAGAAGTACCGTGACAAAGCCGAAGAACTAGCCCATCCCAAACAACCGGATCCTAGCACCTCTCAGCTTTCACCTCCCACCTTACGTCAGCACACAGCAGACCGCAGACCGCAGACCAAAAAGATTTTAACTCCAGTTACAAGTGGCTCTGGTGGCTCTTCTCAAGTTTCTGGGAAGGCGTCCAATGTTTTTCCCACGCCATCAGATCGCCATGGGCTAAAGTCAGCTGGGGTAGGTCAGACATCCGGACCACGGGTCCATGACGTTGCTGTCGGAACTGTTGTGGTTAAAAAAGCTGAGTCAACCGGTCCACCTTCATTGCCACCGTCTTATAAACCCACCCATCTTCTTATTCAAGAAGATCTCTATAGCCCTGATCTAATGACATACACAAAGGCGTACCAAACCTTAGTGAAGGAAGGTGACCTATCCGTTGCAAAGCAATTACTCGAAGCCCTTCCAGGTACAGAGAACCAGTGGATTCGAACTGAGGGAGGAAAGCCGATTTCTCGGGATGAACGGATTAGAGATGTTTTGAGCGGGTTGGCGAGAAAAGATCCAGAAACTCGCCAATGGCTTGTGGACGTTATATCGGATCACCCATCTCCTTCTCCTGAAGCTCGGGCTACGGCCATTCGTGTTTTGGGGGATATCAAACACACAGAAACTATCCCCTCGCTTATCGCTTCTATGAATCACGATTTCTCTGAACAAGTGCGAATTAGAGCGGTCATTGCTTTATCGGAATTTACCTCTAGCTCAGAGGTTCGCAAAGCGTTATTTGAAGCGCTTACTGAGCATAAAGATTATGTGTTGGATATCATCGGCGATCAGCTTCCGGGTTTCATAGGTTATCATCTGTCTATGGATGAGCGTTCGGATATTACAAGACACATGCTTGAATTAATAAAGCATGAGGATCCGAGGCTTCGTGATACTGCTATCGATGTTTTAACTAAGCTTGGTTCCATTTCTACAGATGAGCGTTCTGATATTGCAAAAAACATGCTTGAAGTGATAAAGCACGAGAATCCACAAGTTCGGGTTGCTGTTATCCATGTTTTAACCAATCTTGGTTCCATTTCTACCCCAATAGAAGGGGATAGTCAGATTCTGCCTGCTTTAACACAGGCACTTAACGATCCGGATTCAAACGTTAAAATTGCTGCTATCCAGGGTTTAGTCAAACTTGGTTCCCTTCCTAGTCTAGAGAGAGGGGGGGATAGTCAGATTCTGCCTGCTTTAACACAGGCACTTAACGATCCGGATTCAGAGGTTAAAAATGCGGTACTGGATGGCCTTGGTCAGATAATTGGAGGAGTTGGCCCCTCTGATACTTCGCTGGCACGAGTGAATTTCGAAAACTATACCAATGCGCTTGATCGGGGTGATATGTCTAGCGAGCGTCTTGTGAATCTGCTCATACGAGCAGAGAAATTGCAGATCCACCGCCCCTATCGTCTGGCCCCCGAGGACTTAGAGACAGTCATCCAAATGAGAGAAACTCACCCATCTGACAAACGTCCCTTGGCGGTATACATCCATCCTACAAGCGATTGGAACGGTTCATTTAATAATCACTACACCACTCCGCTTAGCGATCTTTTGAAACATGGCTATAGAGTCATGTATTACGAAGTGAGCACTGATGCAGAGATGGTCCAGGCGCTTAAGGATGCAACAGACAATGGTAAAGACCCAGCCCAACTTCTTGTGATTGGGGGACATGCCACAATGGATATCTTGGCTTTTGGTGCCCAAGATCCTTCTAGCTATGAGATTAAAGATAGGGCACTCTATTTAGATCTCACTGATGAACCTCGATTAAAGCAAGCAGGTGTTCCATCCATGCTTGCACGAGGATGTTCCATAGTGATTATAGGTTGTAGCGCTGGCAAGGGTGAGAGAAAGGCAGCTAACCTTCCTAATATGCTGCGCCGTGTGATTCCTCATGCAGCTCGTAATGGGATATGGTCACCTAAGGTAGATATTACTAAGACAATGTTTGAATTTGACAAACACAATCGATTTAAAGGTGTTATGTATAGCAGGGATATGAGATTAAATTTGGATGGTAGGGAGGGATCTTATGAGACTTGGGTATATCCATATCGGGCATACTCCGGGAAGAAGGATCCTCAGTCTCCATCCTTAGGTGAAGTTGCATCCGACTCCATTACCTCACTCGCGCCTGAACAAAAATCCACTCCTCTTTCCAAGGTTGCCCCGTCATCATCGATGGATGACAGTACTGCCATGCTTGTAGCCCAAGAGCCTGCCCTTGGGTACGAACCGTTGTCTCAAGGCAAAAACCCTGATCAGGCTCCAGAGAAACCCGTTAAAGGATTTAGTCTCATTCCTCCCCCGGTCTCCGCACGAGAAGGTAAAATCCCCGCGCTGATTAGAGATTTGGGGAATGTAATGAATCCAGAACTTCAGTCCAACGCTGCTAGCCAATTAGTTCAGATGCGACAGGAATCTATTCTGCCCCTTTTGAAAGTGGTGAGGAGTCCAAGAGAACCCCTCTATATCCGAATTAAAGCCGCTGAGACATTAGGAATGATGCAGGAGCCATTAGGTGAGCAAGCTATTACTATACTGACTGGGATAGCGAGCAATCCCAAGCAGGATATTACGCTGCGCAGCCAGATATTCAAGACCTTAGCTTCATTAAAGGAGCCGTTACCCAAATCTGCTATTCGCTCACTGGGTCGCGTAGCTGTAAGTGGAACCTACTTTTACCTTGAAGCGATGGATATACTTGCGACGACAAATGATCCCATTACAGAAAGCATGTTCCAACAAATCCTTTCCCATCACTCTCTAGGCACTGAGAGGAAGATTCTTGTTATCGATTCGCTAGGCCGCGTGAGTCGCGGAGACAAGAAGACCATAGAACTTTTGTTGAAAAGTTTTGCCCCTGGTACTTCCGGCGAACAAGA
Source organism: Candidatus Omnitrophota bacterium (assembly GCA_023247255.1). Lineage (GTDB taxonomy): Bacteria > Omnitrophota > Gorgyraeia > Aquiviventales > Aquiviventaceae > JAHFGV01. The sequence goes on from JAHFGV010000017.1 coordinate 24,423, forward strand.
TTCCACAGTTCGTCTCCATGCCGTTCAAGCCCTGGGACAGATTGCGAGGCGGCGTCAGCGACCTTATGAAGTACTTCAACATATGACCGGTCCCTTACTAGATGAGGATGTTGAGGTTAGACGTGAAGCAGTCAGAGTCCTAAGCCAATTTAGCGATCCTGGAATTGTTCGGTCGCTGATGGCTCGTTTTCATAACGATACAGATCCTGGGGTACGCTACAACGCAGCCGAGGGTATTGCCCAGATTTCAAAAAAGACGACAAATCCCCAGGAAATTCTTTCTTACATTGCAGCTTTCCTCCCCAAGGAGAGGGTTCAAGAACTGAACCGTTCTCAACAGCCACTTGATTTGTTGGTCAAACAGATGAAAGGCGAAGTGGTGACTCCCTTACTGCAAGATATTACTTCAACGTTTGGGAGCAAGCGTGCCTACGCCAGTAAGATATTGAATCAATTAGACGTCGAGTCCTATCTTCAGAGTGATGGAACTGGTATTGATAGCACTCACGGCTCCATGGGTCAAGTGATCCTCACCCAGATACAGCAGGCCAAAAAGTTGGGGATCGATATGCCTTTCCGATTTTCTAGGTCTACCCTTGCCTACCTTCTAGATGAGCGCATGAATGCTCGGCCGGACTCTCGTCCACTCGCTGTAGTCATCTTTCCTAAGGCAGATTGGAATGATGCGTTCTACTATGAAGAAAAGCTAATACGACAGCTCATCGACCATGGGTACAGGGTGATGTATTACGAAGTCAGTAGTGATGAAGAGATGGTCAGTAGTCTCAGGGATGCAACGGCTAATGGCAAGCATCCAGCGCAATTCCTCATGATCGGGGGACACGCTACAAAGGACTTTCTTTCATTTAGCGCTCCCGATCCAGCCAGAGCTGTGGTAGCGGATGAAGTTCGCGCGCTAGACCTGAGTGATGAGGATCAGCTCAAGACTGCGCGGTTCTCCTCGATGCTCTCTTCTCAGTGTTCTATCGTCTTGAATGGTTGCAGTACGGGGGCAGGGAGAAAAGCCATGGATAATCTTCCAAACCTCTTGCGCCGAGTAGTTCCTCAAGCTATTCCCCAAGGTATCTGGTCATCGACCATTCCTCTTAGAGACACGGATCTGATCTTTGATGACAAGGATCAATTTAAAGGGGTACGCTTCGACGTGGGAGAGGCCAATACGTACAGAGCCTATTCAGGAGGTAGGATAATAGACCCTGCTAGGACACAAGTACCCTCTCACTATATCGTGACGATGGCAGCGGATCGGTTTAGCCAGAAAGATCAAGCCAGTTTGGATAGGGTTTCCCAAGGAAGTGACTCTGATCTCGTTACGTCTCTGCGTACAGTGTTGCGTGAGAATCTTGATCCAACCGTTCGAGCTAAAGCAGCCGTGGCTCTGGGTGAAACGGGTACTTCCCAAGCTTTTGATCCATTGATGGAAGCATTGAATGACGCACATCCACTCGTACGTCAGGAAGCGGCGAAGGCTCTTGCTGTCATTCCATTGCCGCGGACGGAGACTGTCTTAAGGTCGTCAGATCAAGTTCAAAAGAAACAACCACCGGAGGTCAACCCCAATGACATGCCCGGTACCTAATCTGCAATCCATTGACGTAGGGATTAGCCTTTACATGGGACCACGCATTCAGGCATCCTATAAAAAGGAGCGCCATCGGCCATGATACGATGAGGACTTATTTCAAAACACATGACACAGATGCGCTTACTGATCATGAACAAAAAAGGCCAGGTGGCGATTGAGACGGTCGTGCGGGCGACTTTCCTGATTGCGGGGATCGTCTATTTGGGCTTTTATTTGCAGCGGACGATGCAGGGGAGTCTCTTTGGCTCAAGCCGCTCGCTTGGTTTGCAGTATGATCCTCGGGATACTTACCAGGAAACCCAAACGTTATACGTGCAAGATAGCTATGCAGGTCAAGACTCAGGAGCGCCTGTGGGATTCTCGTTGATAGCCGCAGATCTGATCAAGGTGAATCCCGTAGCTACTCAGACGGGACCACAGAAGATGTACCTCGAGAGCCTTCCGGAAGGCCCGATTCCACGCGAGCCGGCCTGGGTAGCCATTCCCTATGTAGAGTCAGAGTGGACGGTTAAACGAAAGGCCACCTACAATGACAACCGATGATGTGACGGTACCCATAACGGATTGTCGATTGTCGATTGTCGATTGTCGATTGAATGGCCGAGTCGCCAATCGAAAATCGTCGATTGTCAATCGAAGATTCACTCAGTGTCGTTCTGGTCAGGCGTTGCTGGAGCTGGCCATATTCGGGGGGATCGTGCTGGCGGGGCTGGGATTTCTCATTCGCATCGGAATGAAGATGAACTTCGATCAGGAAATCCGCATGGCCGCTTTCCGGCGGGCATTGGCCGCTGCTTATGCGGACAATTGCACCAAGGATGATGCGATGGGGACGGCCTATTACTATCGGGTGGATCGTCAGATGCCCAATCCGACGGATGGATTCCTGGCGATGCCTCGCAGCAAAAGCGAAGCCGGCGCTTTTGTCGAGTGGGGGGATCGGCTGACGTTCGCTTCTAAAGACAGAAACCCAAAGACCCAACCGCGTTTGGTCGTCCGACTGAATGATAACGAGACTGACGAAGCCACCCTTTCCTACGATGACCTTCCCAAAGACACTCAAGCACCCGATGGCGAACTGATCGCTTTTAAAGGCTTCATTCGCGAAGAAGATACCTGGAATGGTGTTGGAGTCGCCTGGGTCACCCCTACGGGCGATGACGACGTTTTCCGTCCGACCATTACCCAGACGCAGGCTGGCAGCAGCGTTCAGTTTCCAGCCAAGGGGATTGTGACACAGTCCAGTGTGATTTTGAACACCATTGAATCTAAACCCTTATCTTCCAGAATCGAATCCAAAGCGGTATCGGTCAACTGGTCGAAGCCGGCCCCTCCTCCTCCAGCACCACAAGGGAGCAACTAACTCATGAGTCATTTGAGTCGTTCCCATTTTAATTGTCGATTGTCGATTATCGATTGTCGATTGAAGTGTTTGCCTTCCAATCGTCAATCGAAAATAGTCGATCGAGGATTCTGTCAATTTATGATTTCTCAAAAAGCGCAGGTGTTGGTTGAGTTTGCCATTGCGACGGTGGGAGTCTTGGTGCTTGCCTTTATCTGCGGGCGTGTGGCCGTGTGGCTGAACGAATCCTTGGTTGAGCGAAACGCAAGCTACCAGGAAAGCCGAGTCCAGGCCGGTGAATACGGCAAGCTCCAGAAAGAAGGAGATCCCATCACTACCTTTGATGCGCCTGCGGATATTCATCTGGTAGGAAAGGAAGCCGAATTTCTTCTTGGAAAAGAGCCCCAGAAAACCGTTCCTCCAACGGCAGATGATCTTCAGAATGGAGTCCAGCCAAAGCCAGGCGATCCTTTAAGTGCCACGATCCGAACCGACTGCGAAAGTTTGGGGCTATGGGAAGACCCTATGTTGCAGGAGTATCGATGAGCCTCGTCGTCCGATTGTTTAA
>JAHFGV010000017.1:28038-42764 GCA_023247255.1 Candidatus Omnitrophota bacterium
ATCGGGCAGGTGGCTCAGGTGCGCGTGGAGACCTCAAACGCCGCCGATGCGTCAGCCTTGGCTGCTGCCTCCTGGATCGCCAGCGGCCAGAACGAAGCAGCAGCCGTGAGTTACAAGATGTGGGAAAGCATCCGTGCTGTTCAAAAGCTATTGGATCAGACAGAACAAAAGCCCTTCTGTCCTGGGGCAGAGGGGTATCCTGACGAGCTCTGGCAATCCCTAGTTACTCATCCTGATCCTAAGAAGGTGCAGATTTCTGAAAAAGATCCACTTACCGGGCTAGTGATCACAGAGCCCCTAGAAGGACCGCTTTCCTTGTTGAAGCGGTGGGCCAATGGAGCGATGGAGGCTGGATGGAATATGGGAAGAAGGGAGTTTCTCACCGCATCCCTTAACAATATGATGATGCGATTTAAAAGCAGTTCCGGAGGTCTTCTATTTTCCCGGACCCAGACCGATTACTCAGAGTCACAAGTCTACGGGGACATTCGCACCCTGATCGCCGAGCAACAAGAAGGGCTCTACCAAGGGACCGTTCCTACCAAGGTTGAGGGCCTGGATTGGAACAACTCAAGATCCATCGATGATACCTGGCACGTGACGCATCGACCCATTTATGATCTGGAAGATTACCCAAAGAGTGCGCCGCACTTAAAGACGGAAAACACCCTCACGACCAAATACTATAAATGGTGCTACGATTCCAAGGGAAACTTCAAGTATTGCAATTGTCAAGACATGAGCGGTGATGGAATATTTCAATTTTCCAATCCAGATGACTGGCTATCGCCAGATGAAATCATGAAACCTAACGGTACGGTACTACTTCAGGGCATGCGAAACAGGGTGACGACAGGTCCTTTTGTAGATATGTCGTTCCTGACATTTTCAGATGGGCGGGCGGCGCATCTGACCAATCCCCTGAGGATCTCCCCAACAACCCAGAAGAAAGAATGGGATTTTCCTATAGAGAGACCCGTCTTTCCGGACGAACTCGATCCTGGTACCTGTACAGCAGAAGAGATCAGAGACTACGTAGCACAAGGAGCCTGTAAAGGGTTATTTCAGACGACGGCTGTGTTCACTCCTGTAGGTGTTGAAGGAGGAGAGGGTACCGTGACGGTTTCCGTGAAGCATACCGTCTACGTGCCGACAAACGGGGCGGATGAACGGGAATGCCCACCGGGTGGTGGTGATCCTTATGATGGGGGTGGTGGGGTGACCCTTCATCCCTGTTATAAGACGGTGAAGGCAAAAGCCACTGCAGAGTTCTCAGCGGCTAGGGTAGACCTTCCTCAGCCGATGCGAATTTCTGAGGCCCAACTCACAACTGTCGAATGAGAATTTCTCTTACATCTTACACACCTTTCATCTGGACACAAGACACAGCAGTTAGTAGCCGATTGGGTGGGCAAGATGTCCCCCCATGCGGGGCGTGTTCTTGGGTGTCACAGGCTCATCCGGTGGGGCTCCTCCCCGCCATTGCACCCCCAACCCTCGACGATTACATCAGGATATTGTCGATTAACGATTGTCGATTTTCGATTGAACAGCGGGCTTCCAATCGACAATCGAAAATCGACAATCGAAAATCTGAAAAATACACACTTGCACGACGGGGCCAGTCCGTCGTCGAGTATGCGGTTTTGGTTGTAGCTGTAGCTGCGGCCTTAGTGGGGATGTATGGCTATCTTCGGTCGTCTCTGGCGCACCGCATGAAAGGTGGAGCCGACGGCATCGGCCACGGTTTACTGTATTATGACACCCCATAAATTCCGCTTCGCGGGATTTATCACCATGAAACGACTTGACAAGGAGGGACAGCTGGAGTAGAGTGAAAGTCCGCGTTCACACGAGAATGTATCTCCATCGAAGAAGTGGGTGGGTTCCCCCACTTTTTTTATTGGTGCAGACTTCATATCTGTTTCATGAGTCATGTGTTATGTGTCATGAAAAAACAGAAAATAAACAGGCATCTCAAGCATGGCCAAAGGGGCTCTTTTGCTTTCCATGCCTCATGACACATGAAACTTGACACGGCGCTTTTCTATGGATCAGCCGCACATTCAGGCGATTGAGGCTTTGGTACAGCCGATCTTGGCTGAACAGGATGTCGAGTTGGTTGAGTTGTTCTGCCACCCGCAAGGAGGCAGGTTGCTCGTTCGGTTGTTGGTGGACCAGATCGGGGGCATTACCCTGGCGCGATGCGCGCAGCTTAACCAGCGTATTTCCGATCTATTAGAAACCTCAAACTTGATTGAAGGCAGCTTTACCTTGGAGGTCTCATCCCCAGGCTTGGATCGGCCACTGACACGCCCGAGGGATTTTGAGCGAGCCTTGGGGGAGCAGTTACAGATAGAGGTGCATTTGGCAGAGGGACATTTCAAGACGATCCAGGGTATGCTGCTGGCTGTGCAACCGTTGGCCATCGTGCTGAGGACGTCCTCAGGCAGCTTGACGGTTGCCTTTAGAGAGGTTCAATCAGCGAAGAAATGCCTGCGTTGGTGAGGACCGTTCATGAATGGCGAGATTCTTACAATCCTGGAAGCGATTGAGCGAGACAAAGGGATCGATCGCGAGATATTGATCCAAGCGGTTGAGGCCGCCCTTGCGACCGCAGCCAAAAAGAGCTTAGGGATTCACGACGACCAGGAACTTACCGTGACGATTGACCGAAAGACGGGGAGGCTCGCCGTGGTTTCTGCGGATAGAACCTTTGCCTCAGTGGATTTCAGCCGCATCGCCGCCCAGACAGCCCGCCAGGTGATCATTCAGAAAATTCGCGAGGCCGAACGCGAGGTGGTCTTTACCGAGTTTCAGGGACGAGTCGGGGATATCATCACAGGGACGGTTCACCGTTTTGAAAAGGGAGATATCATTGCCGAGTTGGGGCGTGCAGAGGCCATCTTGCCGAAGTCAGAGCGTATTCCCCATGAGGACTACCGGCAAGGGGAGCGGATTCAAGCCTATGTTGTGGAAGTCCGCAAGGCCAGCAAGGGGCCTGCCATCGTTCTTTCCCGGACCCACGAAGGGTTTATTCGAGGGCTTTTTTCCCTTGAAGTGCCAGAGATCGCGGAAGGGATTGTTGAGATTAAGGGAATCGCCAGGGAGCCGGGTGATCGTACAAAAATCGCCGTTTCCTCTAAGGAGGAGAAAGTGGATTGCGTGGGAGCCTGTGTGGGAATGCGGGGAAGCCGGGTGAAGAATATCGTCCGCGAGATGCATGGAGAAAAGATTGACATCATTCGCTGGCATGAGTCGGTCAAGGAATTCATCGCGGCTGCTCTGTCACCTGCAGCGATCAGTGAGATTCATGAGAGCCCAGAGACAAGACAGGCCTTGGTGATTGTGGAAGATGACCAACTATCCTTGGCTATTGGCAAACGCGGCCAAAATGTTCGGTTGGCTTCGAAATTGACAAACTGGCAGTTAGAGATCAAAAGCCGCTCTCAATTGGAGCCACAACCCCAGACGTTACAGAATGTGCCGGGCATTGGCGAAGCCTTGGAGGCTCGCCTGCGCGAGGCAGGGATTACTGCAATGTCTCAATTGGCCGCTCTCACTAGGGAGCAGTTGACGCAGATTAAAGGGATCGGGGAAAAGACTGCGGAGAAACTTTTGGCTTTGGCCAAAGAGACGCATGAGGCTCAGGCAACGCCTGTCGCTGTTTCCCCGGATACCGAGGCCACTACCGATCAGTCCGAGGCGCAAGCAGCGACGGTAGATGAGGTATTGCCACCCGAAGCACTCCAAGAATCTGAGGAGCAAAAACAAGGATCCGAATCTTACGAGACACCGCCAGATGATCCTCCTTCTTCAGAAACCGAGGATCCGACGACTTCGACAACTTGAAACCGCTATAAAGGGTTTCAGGATGTGTTATGTGTCATGGAAGAACGTTAGACAAAAGCAGGCTGCTGAAAAACCTGTCTTGGCTCTAGGCTGAGAGAACTTTCGATTGTAGATTTTCGATTGTCGATTGGAAAATAAAACAAATCGACAATCGAAGATTGACAATCGACGATGCATTGGGCTTCCAGACAAAAGTAGGTTACGGAAAGAGGTATTGCGGATTTTAGATGGATTACTTTGTCACTCGACTGGACACTGAGGATGCGAGTTCACGAGCTGGCGAAAGAACTTAAGTTAACCTCGAAGGAGCTCTTGGCACGCCTCAAGGCCTTGAGCGTTTCTGTTTCCTCGCATACCAGCGCGCTGGAGGCATCCACCGTTGAGCGATTGCGCCGAGGGCTTGTGGCACCACCGGCTCGTTCGGTCCAGGTGAGGGTGACTGCCACCGCTTCGACTAGCCGGTCCGCGACGGAGACAGCAGCCCGCCGAAAGACGAAATCTCAAAAGACCGCGCCTGCCGATTCAGCACTTACATTGGCACAGAAAGCCCCACCCGTTCGCACGCCAGTCAAACGTCCGGCAAAAACTGACGCTGCTATCCCGACGGTTCCACCGCAACCGCAGCCACCGATGCTGCGGCCAAAGCCCTCGGCTTCCACACAGCCCAACGTCAAGGCGCCTACTCCAAAGATTTCTGCCAAGCCCCCAACGTCTGCGTCATCTGCCTCATCCGTCAGTGCACCATCGATCCAGTCAGTGGTCCAGACTCCGAAACCTGCTGCTCCCAGTGCCCCCAGTGTTCCGGAACGTGCGCCGATTGCTCCAATTTCCGTGACGAGAGCTTCCCCAGCGGCATCAGGGCTTGCGCCAGCGTCTGTCCTGCCAGTGACCCGGCCTTCTAAAGGAGCTACCCCCGTACCCAAGCCTTCTTCGATGGCAACCGCTGGAAAAATTTCTCAACCGTCTGCGCCACCCCCACAGCCAAAACCGCTCAGGCAAGTTCGATTCCGTTGTCCCATCACGGTGAAAGATTTGGCGATGAAGTTGGATGTCAAAGCCAGCGATTTAATCAAGTCCCTGATTCAGCAGGGGGTCTTTGCTTCTGTCGTTCAACGCCTGGATGAAGCGACGGCCATCAAAGCAGCCGGGGCTTTTAACTGTGAAGTGTTGCCCGAGCCGACCCTTGAAGAACAACTGCGGGAAACCCTCAAGCCCGATCCGGCTAAGCTCGTTGCCCGCGCGCCGGTAGTCACCTTTATGGGACACGTCGACCATGGCAAGACCAGTCTTTTGGATGCGATCCGTCAAGCCAAAGTCGCTCAGCAAGAAGCAGGAGGCATCACCCAGCACATCGGGGCTTACGAAGTACAGCTCAAAAGGGGGTGTGTCACTTTTTTGGACACCCCCGGCCATGAAGCCTTTACCGCTCTTCGGGCACGCGGGGCTAATGCCACCGATGTGGTTGTTTTGGTCGTCGCTGCGGACGATGGGGTGATGCCCCAGACCATTGAAGCCATCAATCATGCCAAGGCTGCCGATGTGCCCATTGTGGTTGCCATTAACAAGATCGACAAGCCTGAGGCAAATCCCCAGAAGGTGAAACAGCAATTGGCGCAATATGGCTTGCTCGGAGAGGACTGGGGAGGAAAGACCATCATGGTGCCTGTATCCGCAAAGACACGTGCAGGGCTGGATAATTTGCTGGAGATGTTGCTGTTGGAAGCTGAGATGCTTGAGCTGAAGGCTGACCCCACGACGTCCGCGCAGGGGGTGGTGATTGAAGCGAAGCAGACCAAGACCCGAGGTCCGGTGGCAACACTGTTGGTTCAGGAAGGGACCTTGCATGGGGGTGAGACCCTTTTGATCGGGGATCTGGTGGGACGGGTGCGGGCCATGGCCAATGATCGTGGCCAGCGGCTCAAGGAGGCGGGACCGGCCAAGCCCGTGGAGGTCCTGGGCTTGCCTGAGGTTCCTCAGGCTGGGGATCGATTTCTCGTCGTGACCGATGAGAAGATCGCCAGACAACTTGCCGAGCAACGCAAAAGCCAACGGGTGCAAGAAGCGCTGGTGCATCCCAAGCGCATCACCTTGGAAGAGCTCCACCAGCGCATCACCGAAGGTGAGCTCAAAGAACTTCGACTTATCCTCAAGGCGGATGTCCAAGGTTCTTTGGAAGCTATCCTCCAGAGCTTGGAAAGGCTCGATACCGAGAAGACGGAAGTCCAGTTTCAGATCCTCCATGCTGCGGTCGGGGACATCAACGAATCCGACGTGATTTTGGCTGCGGCTTCAGACGCTGTAATCATCGGTTTTCATGTGGGAATCGAGCCGCAGGTTCAGGTGCTTGCTGCCACCCAGGGGGTGGACGTCCACATCTACCAGATCATTTATGAGTTGATCAATGCCATCAAGGCCGCCATCGAAGGGCTTCTGGAACCGACGATTGAAGAGACATTCGTGGGCCGGGCCGAGGTGCGTAAACTCTTTCAGATTTCCAAAATCGGATTGGTGGCCGGCTGCATGGTGACGAAAGGAAGTATCCGCCGGGATTGCACCATCCGAGTGATTCGAGGCAAAGAACGCATCTACGAAGGAAAGATGAATAGCTTCAAACGCGTCAAGGACGATGCCCGTGAGGTGCAAGAGGGCGTCGAATGCGGCATCGGACTCGAAGGCAATATGGATATTCAAATCGGAGATCTCATTGAGGCCTGGGAAGTAAAGAAAGTCGCCCGGAAACTGTCGTGAGCAAATAGAAAATAGCAAATAGCACATAGCAGATAGAGGAAACCGAAGGAAGCGGAGGCCATTTTCTTTCTGCTATTTGCTATCTGCTATGTGCTGCAGTCATGGTGGAGCGTAAGCGTGTGCTCAGTGGGATGCGTCCCACAGGGCAATTGCATCTGGGACATCTGCTCGGTGCGCTGACCAACTGGAGGAAGCTCCAAGAACAACACGAATGCTTCTTTATGGTTGCAGACTATCATGCGCTCATGAGCGAATATGAGCATCCGCAGCGCTTGCGTGAGTGGACCTATCAGAACGTCACCGACTGGTTAGCGGCGGGGATTGATCCTCGGCGCTGCGTCATCTTCCGGCAATCGGATATCCCCGAGCACGTCGAGCTTTTTACTGTTTTGTCGATCATCACGCCGCTCGGTTGGGTGGAACGCGTGCCGACCTACAAGGAACAGTTGCGGGAACTGGAAGGGCGCGATCTTGCCACCTACGGCTTTTTGGGCTATCCGATTCTGCAGTCAGCAGACATCCTGCTCTACAAAGCACACGCGGTACCGGTTGGGGAAGATCAGTTACCCCATTTGGAGTTGACGCGAGAGATCGTGCGCCGTTTGCATTTTTTGATAAAGAAGGAAATCTTTCCAGAGCCTCAGGCTCTGTTGACACAGACCCCGAAACTCTTGGGTACCGACGGGCGCAAGATGTCCAAGAGCTATGCAAACACCATCGCCCTATCCGAGTCGGCGGATGCGATCCGCACCACCACTCAAAAGATGTTCACCGATCCCACGCGCATTCAGATGAGCGATCCCGGACATCCGGATGCATGCAACGTGTGTAACTACTGGAAGTTTTTTGCACCCGATAAAGCCGCACGCACGTGGGAAGAATGCGCGACGTCCAAACGGGGTTGTGTGCAGAACAAACGCGAGTTGGCCGAGGTGCTTGTTCAAGTCACCGAACCGTTTCGGGCCGCGCGCGCTTCGCTGGCTCAGAAAAAGGATGCCTCCTACGACGAGATCGAACAGCTGCTGCAAACCGGTGCTGATCGGGCAAGAGCCGTCGCCGAGCAAACCATGGCTGAAGTGAAGGAGGCTTTTGGCCTCCTTACCCGCATATAGCAGGTAGCTCGATAGCACATAGCAAATAGAAAATGCCATTTGGTTCTTTCTTCTATCTACTAAATGCTATCTGCTAGATACTGCATTTCCGATGACCTACGCAGTCGACGCTGACATCTACGAAGGGCCATTGCCGCTTTTGGTGGAGCTGACCAAACACGGTCTGCTGAACGTCTTTCTGATCAAGTTGGTGGATCTGACTCACTCCTATCTTGTTGAGGTTAAAAATTCCCAGGCGGATGCAAACGCCTTGGCTGAGCCCTTGCCGCTTTTGGGAACGCTCATGGTGATCAAAGCCCGTGAGCTGCTTCCGCAGCCGGCTGCAAGGGACTGCGACGAAGAAGTTCCGGTCAGCCTGGAGGAACTCCAGAGGCGCTTGCAGGAATACCAACAGTTCAAAAGTGTGGCACAGTTACTCTGTGAGCTGCACGCTCTTTCGCATCAGCACTTCGGCCGTAGTCCCATGGGGCAAGACGTTCCTGAGGGAGATTCCCCGTCTGGGGCTTCAGGGATTTCTGTCAGTCTGGGAGCCCTGATGAACGCCTTTTCGAAAGTGCTGGGGCGTTCTGCGGCTGCGGTCTATGAGGTGAAGGCAGAGCCCTGGACGGTTGAGGACAAGGTCCAAGAATTGCGCGTGCTCTTAACGGTCAGGCGTCATATACGGTTTCTGGAGCTGTTTGAGCCTAATCAGCATCGGCTGGAGTTAGTCGTTACCTTCCTGGCGTTGTTGGAGCTGATCCGTCAGCGTTTCGTGCGCGCCATTCAGGAACGCTCGTTTGAAGACATCCTCATTCTTCATCAAGAAACGTAATCTGCGGATTATCGATTGAAAAGCAATCAAAAATTCGTGTGTTGAAGATGGAGTCGACTGAAGCAAAACGAATCATTGAGGGGTTGCTGTTCGTGACAGGGCAGCCCTTATCGCACAAACGCCTGTATCAGGTGTTGCCGGAGCTTGAGATTCAAGATATCCATCGGATCATTGCCACGCTCAACGAAGAATATCTCCAGAATCAGCACGCCTTGCGCATTCAGGAAGTGGCGGGTGGCTATCAGCTGGTGACCGATGAGCAATTGGCTTCGTGGATTCACCGCGCGCTGCATCCTCCCAAACCGGATGCGGTCAGCCAAGCAGCCCTGGAGACATTGGCCATCGTCGCCTATCGTCAGCCGATTACGAAAGCCGAGATCGAAGCCATTCGCGGCGTGGATGTCTCGGCATCCTTGGACACTTTGCTGGAACGCCAGTTCGTGCGGGTGGCCGGTCGCAAAGACAGTCCGGGCCGTCCCTTCCTCTATGGGACGACGACAGAGTTCTTGCGACATTTTAGGCTGAAGTCGCTTGAGGAATTACCCTCGTTGTCCCTGCCTGCGGTAAAAGAGCCTGTGGCAGAAGAAGCTGTCACGGCATCTTCGCAAGAAGTAGCCTCGGATGGCTCCTAGCACGCAACAAAGCTTCCAACTCGCCTCGATACGCCGCAAGATCGACCATCTGGATCAGCGCTTGCTTCGGCTGTTGAATCAGCGTGTGAGTCTGGCGCTTCAGATCGGCCGGATCAAACACCAGAAGAAATGGCCGGTCTATGATGCCAGGCGCGAAGCCTTTGTGCTGCGGCGCCTCACGCAGGCCAATGACGGTCCGCTTTCTCCACGGGCGGTGCAACACATCTTCCAAGCCATTTTGTGCGAGTGCCGAAGGCGCGAGCGCACTTCCAAACGTCCTCCGAGTTGAAACTGGGCTTTTACAAAAATAGCCAACGCGTCGACCGAGTGTTGTGTCGTGTCCCAAGAGAAGCAATGAGGACTGTGTCATGTTCCTAAATCCAGTACTCACGTCTGTGTCATGTTTCATGGGTCATGGAAAGCAAAAGAGCCCCTTTGGCTATGCTTGAGATGCCTGTTTATTTTCTGCTTTTTCATGACACATAACACATGACTCATGAAACAGACGTAAATACTGGAGCTTAGGATCATGATTTACTTTCTTTCTGGCCTTGGGCCACTTGGCCACTGACCTCGATGCATTCTGCAAAACCTCAGTTAAAACCTCAACTATGCGCAAGATCGCCTATTTAGGCCCTGAGAAGACGAACACTCATTTAGCCGCCATGGCTAGGTTCGGTCGGCGCGCAAAATATGAACATGCTCCCACTGTAGATGAAGTTTTTCATCAGGTAGAACGGCGTCGAGCAGATTACGGGGTTGTTCCTGTTGAAAACTCCCTGGAAGGGGCAGTCACCCGCACTTTAGATCGCTTCTTCGATTTCGTCGATACCCCGATTCATATCCACGGTGAAATTGAACAACCGATTCGCCACAGCCTTATTCTACATGCCAAGAGACGTCTGCCCGATATCTTGGTGGTGTTTTCCCACCCGCAAGCATTAGCTCAATGTAGCGAGTGGTTGGATAAACATGTTTCTCACGCGCAGCGGTGGGAGGTAAGTTCTACCGCTGAAGCTATTGAGCGTCTTCATCAACCGAAACCCACCGTACGAATCAAGGGTAAACAATTGCAAGGGAGTGTATGGTCACCCGATACGTGTGCTGCGATTGCTCGGCCGGAGTTAGCCGATGGGAAAAAGTTAATAGCCCTTCCGATTCCAGAGGATCGTGATAATAAGACGCGATTCCTGGTTATTGGGTTCAACAAGCCTGCTCGCGGTGCACGGAATAAGACCTCAATCTTGTTTGCCCTCAAGGATAAACCGGGAGCACTCCATGATGCTCTGGTGCCATTTAAGAGCCAGCGGATCAACCTGACGAAGATCGAGTCGCGTCCGTCAAAACGTAAGGCCTGGGAATACGTTTTCTTCATTGACTTCGATGGGCATGAATCGGAACCTCGGGTGCAGCGGGCGTTAAAGGCGCTTGAGGCCTCGACGACGCTCCTGCGAATCTTAGGTTCCTATCCGATAGCTTCATGACCGTTCTCGACTCTAGAGCTAGGTCAGCGTTGCGCGGCCTGGAAAATTATCAACCCGGCAAGCCCATCGAAGAGGTGAAGCGGCAGCGAAAGCTCTCCTCAGTAATCAAGCTGGCATCGAACGAGAACGCCTTAGGCCCCTCGCCCAAGGCGATGGCCGCTGTGCGTCAGGCGCTTGCGTCCGTCCACCGCTATCCCGATGCGCAGGTGACTCTTTTGCGCGATCGACTCTCTAAGAAACTCAGGGTCGATCCGGCATCGCTTGTCGTCGGTAATGGTTCGGATGAGCTGATCGTCTTGGCCCTGCGCGCTTTTGTGGATCCTGGGGAAGAAGTGGTGGTGGCACGCCCCACGTTTCTCATCTATGAGATCCAGGCCAGAGCCTGTGGCGCGACCGTAAGGATAGTTCCCCTTAAGGACTACCGTTACGATCTGACGGCGATGAAGCTAGCGATCAGCCCGCATACCAAGCTGGTTTTCATCGCTAACCCGGATAATCCGACTGGCACTTACGTGACGAAGAAAGAACTTAGGGCGTTTTTAAACGGCCTGCCCGCTTCTGTTCTCATCGTGATGGACGAGGCCTACTACGAGTTTGTCAGGGCTGCCGACTATCCCCAGACGCTTTCGCTGATACAGGACTACCCGATTCTTGTGACGCGCAGCTTCTCCAAAGCCTATGGGTTGGCAGGATTGCGTGTGGGTTATGGTATCGCGCAGCCTTCGGTCATCGGGGCGATGAACGCTGTGCGCGAGCCCTTTAACGTCAACGGCCTTGCCCAGGCAGCCGCCGTCGCAGCGTTGGATGATCGTGCGTTTCTTGAGCGCACACGCGGTCTTTTGTCCGAAGGCCGGCGTTACCTCATGAAGGAATTAGCCGCCTTGCGTATACGGGTCGTTCCCAGTGTGACCAATTTCTTGTTGTTGGAACTCGGGCACGGGGCTTCCACGATCGCCGAGCAATTGTTGGCTTGTGGCGTGATCGTCCGAGAGATGCGTGCGTGGCAGTTGCCCCACTGTCTGCGCGTGACCATCGGAACAATGCCGGAGAATCGGCGTTTTATCCGTGAGCTGAAACGATGTTTGTCGAGTCCATAAGGCAGGGGAAGGGCTCACGGGGCAAGGGGCGTGGGTGGATAAGCATTCCCCCGATCCCGGTCTCTCGCCCCCGGCCCCGTGCACACCAACTGGAGGATCACGCATGATTATCGTCTTAAAGCCTGACGCGACGAAGAAACAGATCAACCATGTGATCGAACGGATCACGGCCTTGGGGCTCAAGCCCATGGTTTCGAAAGGGACCGAGCGCACCATCATCGGCGTGATTGGACCGGAAGACGCCCTGCGCGTTCAGCCGCTGGAGGTCATCCCCGGCGTCGAGAAAGTGATGCCGGTGCTCAAGCCCTACAAACTCGTTTCACGCGAGTTCAAGCCACAGCCGAGCGTCATCGAGGTAGGAGACGCCAAAATCGGGGGCAGGCAACTCGTCGTGATGGCAGGTCCCTGTTCGGTCGAGAATGGTCAGATGTTGATGGAAACCGCAAAGGCCGTCAAGCAGGCTGGGGCCCAGATTCTGCGCGGAGGGGCTTTCAAACCTCGAAGCTCGCCCTACTCTTTCCAAGGGCTCGGGGAAGAAGGTCTCAAGTATCTTCGGGAAGTCGCTCAAACGACCGACATGAGCGTGGTGACGGAGCTCATGGATGTCCGGCACCTGAGTTTGGTTGAGCGCTATGCCGACATGATCCAGATTGGCGCGCGCAACATGCAAAACTTCGAGTTACTCAAAGAGGTCGGCCAGTCCAAAAAGCCGGTACTGCTCAAGCGAGGGCTCTCAGCGACGATCACAGAGTTTCTTTTGGCGGCGGAATACATCCTCGATCAAGGAAATTTCAACGTGGTGTTATGCGAGCGAGGGATTCGCAGCTTCGAGGATCAGACGCGCTTCACCCTAGATCTGAATGCGGTTCCAGTCATCAAGAAACTCTCGCACCTGCCTGTGATTGTCGATCCCAGTCATGGTACCGGTTCGTGGGACTACGTGCTTCCGATGGCGCGGGCTGGCGTTGCCGCCGGAGCCGATGGGTTAATGATCGAAGTGCATCCGAATCCTGAAGTCGCTCTTTCCGATGGGCCGCAATCGCTGTTACCGAAAAAGTTTGCCGATCTGATGAAGGAGACGGCCAAAGTGGCCAAGGCTGTGGGCCGTGTTTTATGATGTTACTGGGCTTTTGCAAAAATAGCCAACGCGTCGACCGAGTGTTGTGTCCTATTCCAAGAGAAGTAATGAGGATTGTGTCATGTTTCATGAGTCATGTGTCATGGAAAGCAAAAGGCGTACTTTGGCCGTGCTTGAGATGCCTGTTTATTTTCTGCTTTTTCATGACACATAACACATGACTCATGAAACAGACGTGAGCACTGCCACTAACCTCGATGCATTTTGCAAAACCTCAGTTATATTTCATGTCTCTTGTCGTTGCTTTCCCCCCGCCCCCTGTCTCTTGCCCCATGCCCCTGACTAATGATGACTCCGTTTAACCGCGTCACGATCATCGGTCTTGGCCTCATTGGGGGTTCGCTGGGGATGGCGATCAAGCGCCGGGGCTTGGCCCATAAAGTCGTTGGCTTGAGTCGTAAGCGCTCAACGATTCAAGAAGCCAAACGGCTCAGAGCGATCGACGAGGGCACTACCGATAGTGTGCGTGCGGTCTCTGACGCAGATCTGGTCGTGTTGGCAGCTCCCGTGGAAGCCATCACTCCTTTAGCTCAGCGCTTAGCCGCTTCGTTGAAGGAGGGAAGCGTCATCACCGATGTGGGCAGCACAAAAGCCAAGATCGTCCGAGAGCTTGAGCGCTCCCTCCCGAGATGGGTTTCATTCGTCGGGGCGCATCCCTTGGCTGGCTCAGAAAAGCGCGGGATTGCGGCTGCTTCGGCGCAACTTTTTGACGGCTCGCGCTGTATCCTCACGCCGACTGCGCGAACAAATCCCACAGCGCTCCGAAAAGTCAAAGCGCTCTGGAGCGCTCTTTCAGTTGACGTGGTGACCCTCAGCCCCAAGCAGCATGATCGCCTGCTGGCCCAGACGAGCCATCTGGCGCATCTAGTCGCCTTTGGACTGGTTGCCGCGACAGACCGGCAAGCTCTGGCGATTGCTCCGCGCAGTTTCTTGGATGCCACACGCGTTGCCAAGAGTGATCCGGATCTCTGGGATGACATTCTACTGAGCAACCAAAAAGCGATTTTGGCTGCGATGGATCGGTTTGAGAAACGCTGGCGCAAGGCGCGGCAACTACTCGTGCGTTCGGATCATCAGGCGCTGCGCCGTTTTCTCGCCCATGCCTACGCTAAACGCCATGTCCTTGAAGAATAGAAATTCCAACGCCCCTCGCCCCTTGCCCCGGGCCCCTTTTCCCCAGGGTCTTGTAATTACCATCGACGGCCCAGCCGGTTCAGGCAAGAGCACGACCGCCAAGGAGTTGGCCAGACGTCTGCGCCTCATGTATTTGGATACCGGTTCAACCTACCGAGCCCTGGCTTATGCCGCGCTTCAACGAGGCTGGCACCCGATTGCGGATGCGAAACGTCTCACCCGACTGGCGCGGCGAATTCCTCTTCGGTTTAAGCCCGGACGCACGGGTCACTTGCACCTATTCCTCGACGGTCAGGATGTGACGCGGGTGATTCGGACAGAGGAGGTTACCGAGGCGGCAGCGTATCTGGCGCAGAATCCGGATGTGCGTAGCGCTTTGGTTAAGCGGCAACGCAACCTGGCACCTGCCGAGGGGGTTGTTGTCGAGGGACGGGATACAGGCACGGTCGTTTTTCCCGACGCCACCCATAAGTTTTTTCTGACGGCAAACTTGGGTGTGCGTGCGAAGCGTCGGCAGCATGACTTATTCCAACTGTATGGTTCGCACTCTCCATTGGAGCAACTGTGTGCGCAGCTTCATTTTCGCGATCAGTTGGATCGTACGCGTCATGTCGGGCCCTTGGTGAAACCTAAAGGCGCCATCGTGATTGATACCTCGCGCCTGAGCGTGCATCAGACGGTTGAGGTCATCCTGCGTCGCATCACGCAGGGACGATCG
>JAHFGV010000017.1:42864-52528 GCA_023247255.1 Candidatus Omnitrophota bacterium
CTACAACCTCACCAAGTTTATTTCCTGGCTTTTATTTCGCTTCAAGTTTGGCCTTGAGGTCCAGGGCCAAAGACACGTTCCGCGAGAGGGTCCGTTTATTCTTGCCTCAAACCATGTCAGTTTCTTGGATCCGCTCGTGCTGGGTGTTGCCTGTCCCCGACGGCTGCGTTTCATGGCACGGTCCGACCTGTTTCGACATGTCGCTCTGGGAATTTTTTTACGTGCCGTGGGTGTGATTTCCCTGCGACGCGCAGAGCAAGACGTGGCAGCTATCCGGACGGTGGTACAATTGCTCAAGCGTGGCCAGCCCATTGCCCTTTTTCCAGAGGGAACCCGGCAGCTTTCAGGAAAATTGGGCTCAGCCAAACGAGGCGTGGGACTGCTTGCGGCACTGGCTAAGGTTCCCATCGTTCCCGTCGTTGTCACGGGTACGTTTAAGGCTCTGCCGCCGCACTCAAAGACTCTGCATCCAGCGAAGATTCGAGTTGCGTTTGGCGAGAAAATTCTTTATACTATTTCACCTTTCTTGGAGCAGGAGCAGGATACTTCTCAAGCAGCCAGCGAAAGAGATTCCACCCGTTCCCTTCAGGATAGACGGGCGAGGGCCTCAGGGGTCCATCAACGGTTAGCCGACACCCTCACCCAGCGATGGCGTCAGTTGGCAATGGATTTGAATGGAGAATAAAATGTCTATGAGCCCGGTCCAAGAGCCCGAAACGTCCGCATCCCTCAGTGATCTGTATGTGCAGAGCTTGCGCGGGATCACCGAAGGCCAGATCGTAAAAGGACGCGTCATCGCCCTTACGTCTAAGGAAGCCTTGGTGGACATTGGTTTCAAGTCCGAAGGTTCCATCGATCTGATGGAGTTCAGCGATGCCAAGAATCTTAAGGTGGGGGATGAAGTGGACGTGCTGGTGGAAAGCATTGAAGATGAGCAAGGCATGGTTCTACTCTCCAAGCATAAGGCCGATCGACAGAAGGGGTGGGATCGGATCATCAGCCAGTTCAAGGAAGGGGATATCATTGACGGAAAACCGGCGCGCAAGGTCAAGGGCGGTTTGATGGTTGATATCGGCATGGAAGCGTTTATGCCCGCCTCGCTGGCTTCGTTCAAAGGCTATACCAACCTGGACAGTCTGGTTGGACAGACCCTCAAATTTATTATCCTTAAAATCAGCCGCGCCCGAAAGAACATCGTCGTCTCCCACCGGGATTATCTCATTCGCCAAAAAGACCATCAACGACAGCGACTGATTGAGACTTTGACTGTGGGAGAACGTCGCACCGGAACGGTGAAGAACCTGACCGAGTTTGGGGCCTTTATTGATTTGGGCGGCGTCGATGGCTTGCTCCACATCGGAGACATTTCATGGGGACGGGTTGCTCATCCATCGGACATCCTTGCCATCGGCCAGCAGATTGACGTGGCGGTTTTGGCCATTGACCGGCAGACGAATAAAATCTCACTGGGCCTCAAGCAACTGTTGCCCAGCCCTTGGGAGCATGCGGATACCAAGTATCCCGTGGGACAGAAAGTGCAAGGTAAAGTGGTCAACCTGGTTCCGTACGGGGCTTTTATCGAGGTGGAACCCGGTATTGAAGGGCTCGTTCACGTTTCCGAGCTATCGTGGTCGAAACGAGTGACGAATCCCTCGGAGTTGTTGAGGGTAGGCCAAGAGGTGGAAGCGATCGTGCTGGCTGTGGATGCCAAGAATCAACGTCTCTCGCTAGGCATACGACAGGCTACGGGCGATCCCTGGGTCATGGCCAAGGATAAGTATGCCCCAGGCACCAAGGTTGTGGGCCGGGTGCGCCAGTTGACAGATTACGGTGGCTTTATCGAAATGGAAGACGGCTTGGAAGGCATGCTCCACAACGCCGACATCTCCTGGACGCGCCGGATCAATCATCCTTCCGAGGTTCTCAAAAAGAACAAGACGGTGGAAGTGGTCGTCCTGACCTGCGAGCCGGACAATCATCGAATTACGCTGGGGATGAAACAGCTCATCGAAGACCCCTGGCCGCAGCTTATCAAGCAGTTTTCGATCGGTTCCGCGGTAGAAGGCGTGGTTACCAAAGTTGCCGGATTCGGGTTATTCGTTGAGATCGCTCCTGACGTCGAAGCGCTTATGCACCTTTCGGAACTGGAATTAGGCTCAAACGAGAAGATCGATGAGCGTTATCCGGTCGGCTCAAAAGTGATTGCCCAGGTGATCAAGCTCGATGAGGTCGAACGTAAAATCGGGTTGAGTAACAAAAACCTTCCTCCTCAGACTTAGAGTTTCCACGTCTGCTGCATAATCTTGTTTCAGGAACCGTTCCTGGCACAATCGGCAACGGCCCTGCGCGCGATACGTCGATAACATCCCTTTGCTTTCATGAATCTCTCTGAGCAACTGCAACTGATCCGTCGGGGAACAGTAGAGGTGATATCCCAGGCGGATCTTACCGAAAAACTCAAAACCCAACGTTCCTTGGTGGTCAAAGCCGGTTTTGACCCTACGGCAGCCGATCTTCATCTCGGGCACACGGTTCTTCTGCGCAAGCTTCGTCACTTTCAGGACTTGGGGCACAAGGTAGTTTTTCTCATCGGTGATGCGACGTCGCTCGTGGGTGATCCGTCCGGGCAATCCAAAACGCGCAAGCTGATGACTTGGGATCAGGTGCGGATCAATGCCCAGACGTATGAACGCCAGGTCAAAAAAATTCTCACTGTCAACACACCGCAGCTCTATGAGCGTCGGTATAACAGTGAGTGGTTTGGTCATCGAGACTCCGAGCAGCCTTTTGGGTTGGAAGAGCTGGTGGAGCTAGCCTCCCGATATACGGTCGCGCGGTTGATCGAGCGGGATGATTTCCAAAAACGTCTCAAGGCCGGTCAGGAAATCAGTGTGCTTGAGCTGTTTTATCCGCTGATGCAGGGCTACGATTCGGTCAAACTCAATGCGGATGTGGAAGTGGGGGGGACGGATCAGAAGTTCAATCTTCTTGTCGGGCGTGATTTGCAACGCGCGTACGGCCAGTCACCACAGGTCGTCATCACCATGCCGTTGCTTGAGGGGACCGATGGCGTCCAGAAGATGTCGAAATCTCTCGGCAACCACGTTGGCATCAACGATCCCCCGAGTGAAGTGTTTGGTAAGATCATGTCCATTCCCGATGGTCTCATCATTAAATATTTTACCCTGTTAACGGATGTGGAACCTTCCTGGTTGGGTGAGTTGGAACAACAACTCGCTGCGCGTAAAGTCAATCCCCGGGATGCCAAACTCGATCTAGCGGAGGTGTTGGTGGGAATGTACCATGGCTCTGAGGCTGCTAAGCAATCACGGCAGGAGTTTCTGCGTGTGTTCTCCCAGCGTCAAACACCCAGTTCGATGGACGTCCATTTTCTGACGGCCAGGAATACGGCTGAGCTTTCGGACACAGGTGAGCCTTTGGTGGATGTGATCAGCCTTCTTATTGAGGCGAACTTGGCCAAGACAAAAAACGACGCCCGCAGGCTTTTGCGGCAGGGGGCGGTAAAGCTCAATGGCGTTGCTGTAACACAGCCTCGGATTAGTTTCAAAGAAGCCGTGGGAGCCGTATTACAAGTAGGCAGTCGCCGATTTTTAAAGTTGGCTCTTGACAAATCTAGCCGTGAGCAGTAGAATCCATCAAGATTTGACAAACCCATTAGGTCGTGTCCCTCCATAAATTCCGCTTCACGGAATTTATCAGCATTTGACTTTTCTTTTAAAGAAAAGCGAACAACAGAGCCGATTTCTAATCGGGGAGGGAAATCCATTTCTTGGAGTGTTCAATAGAATTGCACCGGGATCTCCTTGACATAAAAGTGTCAAGGGTGGCATTCATGCGCCTTCGAGAGCAGGCGCTTGCGTTTTCTTAAGCGTTCTTTGACAATTCAGAGATGCTGCCTGCCCCCAGACATTTCTGGGGTTTCACCAGTTCAGCTTTTGTGTCAATATCTTACGTTCCCTGTTCTAACTACGGTTGGTTCGGGGGATGGACAGATTTGACGGAGAGTTTGATCCTAGCTCAGAGCGAACGCTGGCGGCGTGGATAAGGCATGCAAGTCGAGCGGTCCACCGCAAGGTGGATAGCGGCAAACGGGTGCGTAACACGTGGGGAACCTACCCTGAAGAGTGGGATAACTTAACGAAAGTTAGGCTAATACCACATGTGCTTCCGCCATCGCATGGTGGTGGGAGGAAAGATAGCCTCGACCGTAAGGTTGCTATCGCTTTAGGAGGGTCCTGCGTCCCATCAGCTAGTTGGTAGGGTAACGGCCTACCAAGGCATTTGACGGGTAGCTAGCCTAAGAGGGCGGTTAGCCACACTGGGACTGAGACACTGCCCAGACTCCTACGGGAGGCTGCAGTCGAGAATCTTTGGCAATGGGCGAAAGCCTGACCATGCGACGCCGCGTGCGGGATGACGGCTTTCGGGTTGTAAACCGCTGTTACGAGGAACGAAGCCCCGATCCGTAAATAGCGGATTAGGGTTGACGGTACCTCGAGAGAAAGCCACGGCTAACTCCGTGCCAGCAGCCGCGGTAATACGGAGGTGGCAAGCGTTGCTCGGATTCATTGGGTGTAAAGGGCGAGTAGGCGGTTCTGTAAGCCTTACCTTAAAGGCTCTGGCTCAACCAGAGTATGCGGTAGGGGACTGCAGGACTTGAGGGTGGAAGAGGCGAACGGAATTCCCGGTGTAAGGGTGAAATCTGTAGATATCGGGAGGAACACCAGTGGCGAAAGCGGTTCGCTGGTCCATTTCTGACGCTGAGGTGCGAAAGCTAGGGGAGCGAACAGGATTAGATACCCTGGTAGTCCTAGCTGTAAACGATGGACACTAGGTGTTGGCCCCATTAGGGGTCAGTGCCGCAGGTAACCCATTAAGTGTCCCACCTGAGGAGTACGGCCGCAAGGTTGAAACTCAAAGGAATTGACGGGGGCCAGCACAAGCGGTGGAACATGTGGTTCAATTCGATGCTACGCGAAGAACCTTACCCAGGCTTGACATGCAAGGAGTAGAAACCTGAAAGGGAGACGACTCGTAACCAGTCGAGAGCTTGCACAGGTGCTGCATGGCTGTCGTCAGCTCGTGCCGTGAGGTGTTGGCTTAAGTGCCACAACGAGCGCAACCATTGCTCATAGTTGCCACCCCTGATCGCAAGATTGGGGAGCACTCTATGGGGACTGCCAGCGATGAGCTGGAGGAAGGTGGTGATGACGTCAAGTCCGTATGGCCTTTATGCCTGGGGCTACACACGTGTTACAATGGGGTCGACAACGCGCTGCAAGCCCGCGAGGGTAAGCGAATCGCTTAAAAGACTCCCCAGTTCAGATCGCAGGCTGCAACTCGCCTGCGTGAAGTCGGAATCGCTAGTAATGGCGGATCAGCTCGCCGCCGTGAATACGTTCCCTGGCCTTGTACACACCGCCCGTCAAGCGATGGAAGCCGGGAGCACCCGAAGTCGGTGTCCCAACCTGCAAGGGAGGAAGCCGCCGAAGGTGAGATCGGTGACTGGCGCTAAGTCGTAACAAGGTAGCCCTACGGGAACGTGGGGCTGGATCACCTCCTTTCTAAGGAGACACGACTGGCGGACAACAGAAATATTCTCGGTGGGTAGGCAGTCTCTGAATTGTATTCTTACATCGAAGGTGTGGCTCGGTAAATCTGTAAGGAAAGACAGAGAGCCTTAAACCTTCTTGACATAAGTATTCCGTGTGCCTAGAATGCGTGAGCAATAGGCCCTTCTCGCGAGCTGGCTTCAGACAATCGCAAACTGCGAGAAGTGGACAAAAACGGAGAAGCCGAATGTGAGCGGATCCGTTTTTTGTTTTCTTGATAGATTTCGCTGCGCGAGATTTAGGGGCCGATAGCTCAGTCAGCAGAGCACCGTGCTGATAACGCGGGGGTCAGTGGTGCAATTCCACTTCGGCCCACCAGTCTTTTCAGCTCTACTGAAAAGACGGAGCATTTGAGATCGGAGCATGAGAAATTAGATAGAGCCAATCTCAGATGCGGTCTAATACTCCAAAATACTGTGCTGATCCCTTATCCCAGTTTCGTAACTCGGTTTTGATTATTGTTCTTTGACGTACGAACCTCTAGACCTCTGCTCTCATCTGTGGTATTGTCATCAATCCACGGGCCTGTAGCTCAGTTGGGAGAGCGCCTGATTTGCATTCAGGAGGTCAGCGGTTCGATCCCGCTCAGGTCCATCGGAATTTTGCTTTTTAAAATTTACGTAAAGTTTCCATGGAAGACTGAGTGCGATACACAGCAGATTCTTGCTGGTCCTGGTTCCCCAGCACGTTCCGAAGATGTGTCATGGAACCACTGAACAGCCCTGCTCTTTGACAACTGCATTGTCTCGCCGAGAAAGTTCTCCGTGTTGTGAAGCTACTAAGAGCTGTCGGCGGATGCCTCGGTTTCGATCGGCGATGAAGGACGTGGCAAGCTGCGATAAGCTCCGGGGAGTCGCAAGCAGACTGTGATCCGGAGATTTCCGAATGGGGCAACCTCCCCGCCATTATGGGTGGGGACCCTTCACTGAATTCATAGGTGGAGGGAGCAACACGCGGCGAAGTGAAACATCTCAGTACCCGCAGGTAAGAGAAATCAACCGAGATTGCCCTAGTAGCGGCGAGCGAACGGGCAGGAGCCTAAATCCTTGTGGTGTCACAGCCGACATGCGTTGCCACAAGGAGGTTGCGGGGTGTCTCCGGAGTCTCATGTTGGAGACTCGTTTTGTGCACGCGGATAGTCGAAGGGTCCTGGAGCGGCCCACCACAGAAGGTGATAGTCCTGTAGACGAAATCCGTGGTGTGCAAAATGGGAGACATTCCCAAGTACCATTGGACACGTGGAACCCGATGGGAATCTGGGAGGACCACCTTCCAAGGCTAAATACGAATCGAAACCCGATAGTGCACAAGTACCGCGAGGGAAAGGTGAAAAGAACCCCGGAAGGGGAGTGAAATAGAACCTGAAACCGACAGCTTACAAAGCAGTCCGGGCCCTGCCGCAAGGTGGGGTGAGGGCGTGCCTTTTGCATTATGATCCGGCGAGTTACTCGGTCAAGCGAGTCTAAGGCCAACGATTGGCCGCAAGCGTAGCGAAAGCGAGTCCTAACTGGGCGATTAGCTTGCTCGAGTAGACCCGAAGCTAGGTGATCTAGCCATGGCCAGGGTGAACCCCGCTTAACAGCGGGGGGAGGCCCGAACTCATCAGTGTTGAAAAACTGTGGGATGAGCTGTGGATAGGGGCGACAGACCAATCAAACCTAGTGATAGCTGGTTCTCCCCGAAATAACTCTACGGTTAGCCTCGTAGATCAGCCGGTGGGGGTAGAGCACTGGATGGGCTAAGGACCACACCAGGTTACTGAACCCAACCAAACTCCGAATACCATCGGTGTTGCTACGGGAGTCAGCCTATGAGGGATAAACTTCATAGACGCGAGGGAAACAACCCAGACCGCCAGTTAAGGTCCCTAAGCGTACGCTCAGTGGGAAAGGATGTCGAATTGCAGAGACAACCGGGATGTTGGCTCAGAGGCAGCCATCATTTAAAGAGTGCGTAACAGCTCACCGGTCGAGCGATTCGGCGCCGATAATGATCGGGGCTAAGCGTACCACCAACGCTGTGGGTGCTCTGGATCCTCGGATTCAGGGCGCGGTAGGGGAGCGTTCCGCAGTAGGATGAAGGTCCATCGAAAGATGGGCTGGACGAGGCGGAAGTGAGAATGTCGGAATAAGTAGCGATACACTCCGCGAGAAACGGAGTCGCCGTAAGCCTAAGGATTCCTGGGCGAGGTTAATCCACCCAGGGTGAGTCGGTCCTAAGCTGAGGCCAATTGGCGTAAGCGATGGATAAGCCGTTAACATTCGGCTACCACCGACGGAGTGTTTGACGCATGACGAGGACGCAGGAAGCTAGACCATCCGGGTTGTGGATGTCCCGGTCTAAGCCTGTAGGCTGCCAACGAGAGTTGGTGGATGAAGGGTGATGGGGAGCTGCGGCCACGGCCAAAGCAAACTGGTTCAGGCTACGCTGCCTAGAAAAATCGTTGTGCGAAACTTCGTGGGTGACCGTACCGCAATCCGACACAGGTAGGCGGGAAGAACATTCCCAGGCGTTCGAGAGAACCCCCGTTAAGGAACTCGGCAAATTAGCCCCGTAACTTCGGAAGAAGGGGTGGTCACTGAGGTGAAGTTCCTTGTGGATGGAGCCTCGGTGACTCACAGTAAAGAGGGTCAGCCGACTGTTTAGTAAAAACACAGGTCTCTGCGAAGTCCGATAGACGCTGTATAGAGACTGACACCTGCCCAATGCTGGAAGGTCAAGGGGATGCGTTATCCTGCCGCAAGGTAGGTGAAGCGCTGAACTCAAGCCCCAGTGAATGGCGGCCGTAACTATGAAACTGACCGTTGTAGTTACGTTAATAAATCTGGCTGTATGCTGGAATCTCCGGTGACCTCAATGTACTCGTTGGACCACGTGACAGTGACAACCATTGAGTGCGGACAACCAGCAGGAAAGACCCTAAGGAGAATACCATGCAAGAGGTGCCGGATCACATCGGTTACTATCTTGCGGGTTTTACGGATGGAGAAGGTAGCTTCAATGTCTCCTTCCGACCACGCGCTGACTATTCAGTGCCGTGGAAAGTCTCCCTCTGTTTTAACATCTCTCAAAAAGATCGTGTGATACTCGCACAATTTAAGCGGTATCTCGGATGCGGTACGATTCGAGGCCGGCCTGATGGTGTGTGGTATTACGAGGTGAATAACCTCAATGCGATCATTGAGACGGTGATTCCATTCTTCAGGAAATATCCGTTCCTGTCTGCGAAGAAGAAACGTGACTTCGCAAAATTCTGTCAACTCGCATTTCTGCTTCGAGCAAATGCGCATTTGACGAAAGAAAGGATTCACCGAATCTTAGAGATCCGTCGAGAGATGAATGAAGGAGGCAACCGCAGATATCACGATGCATGCATTCTCGCAGCTTTTAGGGAATCCTCAGAGACTATACGCCAGACTCTAGTAGTTGCTAGAGATGAGATAGTCCGAACTGCAGGGCAATCTGCAGACCTTACCAGAAATGATAAGGCGCCCGTTGAGGGTAGTAACAGTACGAACGGTCCTAAGGTGGAATCGCTGCCTTAGAGAAATTGGGCTGTATGCTGGGAAGTCCCGTGTATCTGACGGTACTTGGAAGCTTGTGACAAGTGACACGTGGCAAGCGACAAGTAACAAACCGAGCAGTGGGGATAATCAGCAGGAAAGCCTGAACAGAAGTCTGAAATTTCTGAATTCAGACCTCTGGCCAGAATCCTCAGAGACTATACGCCCAACCCCCGCAGCTTCGCCGCGCGAAGCTGATCTTGGGGGAAGATATAGTCCGGCCTGCATGGCGACATGCAGATCTCGCAAGAAATTGCGGGACGCCCCGCCAGTAGCGGGGTCACCAAGTAACAGAGTAAGCGAAATTCCTTGTCGGGTAAGTTCCGACGCGCACGAATGGTGTAACGAGCTGACCGCTGTCTCAACGGGGGACTCGGCGAAATTGTGGTCGCAGTGAAGACGCTGCGTGCCCGCATGTAGACGAAAAGACCCTAGAACCTTTACTGCAACCTGTTATTGAGCATGTGG